>NZ_SMKK01000005.1 GCF_004348425.1 Actinomadura sp. 7K507 | reverse complement strand
CCGTACCGCCGCCCGCGTCCGCGCCACCGGCGTCCGCGCCGCCCGCGCCCGCGCCCGCGCCGTCCGCCGCGCCCGCCAACCCGATCCCGAGCAGGGTCGGGCGGTCGGAGTCGGCGAGCGCGAGCCAGGCCGCCCCGCCGCAGCAGTCGGTGGCGCAGGCCGCCGCCGCTCCGCAGCCCGCCCCGGCCCCGGCGCCGGCGCAGCCGTCCGAGTCCGACCGGCCCCGGCCGCCCGCGCAGGACCAGGAGGACCGCTCCGCGGGAAGCGGCGGGTCGGGTGAGCAGGCCGCCCGGCCAGAGAGCGCGCCGTCCCCGCAGCAGGGCCCGGCCGCCGACCGCGACGGCGGCGGGTCCGCCGGAGAGTCCGGCGGCTCGCGCACCACCGCGCCCCGTCCGGGCTCCGAGCAGTCCCCCTCCCGGGTGCACGCCGGGGAGAACGACGGCGGCCCCGCCTCGTCCGGGCAGCGCCGCCGTCCCGTGGTGTTCGACGAGGACGACGACCTCGACGTCCCCGACTTCCTGAAGTGATCACTCCCGTCGCCATGGGCGACGGCGTCGGCGGCGCGTTCACCGGGCGCGCCGGCGGCGTGAGCACCGCCCCCTACGACACCCTCAACATGGGCGGCGCGGTCGGCGACGACGCCGCCGCCGTCCTGGACAACCGGCGGCGCGTCGCCGCCGGCCTCGGCGTCGATCCCGGACGCGCCGTCTTCATGCGGCAGGTGCACGGCGCCGGCGTCGCGTTCGTCACCTCCCCCGATCTCTCCGAGCCGGTCGACGCGATCGTCACGACCGTCCCCGGCCTCGCGCTCGCCGTCCTGGTCGCCGACTGCGCGCCCGTCCTGCTGGCCGACCCCGCCGCCGGGATCGTCGGCGCCGCCCACTCCGGCCGCCCCGGAACCGCCGCCGGGGTCGTCCCCGCCCTGGTGAAGACGATGTCCGAGCGGGGCGCCGACCCCGCCCGGATGACCGCCGCGATCGGCCCCGCCGCGTGCGGCCGCTGCTACGAGGTCCCCGAGGCGATGCGGGACGAGGTCGCAGCCGTCGTCCCCGCCGCGCACGCCACCACGTCCAAGGGCACCGCCGGCCTCGACATCCGCGCCGGCATCGCCGAGCAGCTCGCCGCCGCCGGCGTGACCGGGGTACGGGTCGACCCCCGCTGCACCATCGAGGACCCCGGCCTCTTCTCCTACCGCCGCGACGGACGCACCGGCCGCTTCGCCGGATACGTCTGGCTCAAGGGCGACGCGTGACCGCACAGCGCCGTGCCGAACTGGCCGAGGGCATCGCCGGAGTACGCGACCGCATCGCCGCCGCGTGCGCCGCGGCCGGCCGCGACGAGTCCGAGATCACGCTGATCGCGGTGACCAAGACCTTCCCCGCGGCCGACGTGCGGCTGCTGGCCGGGCTCGGCCTGACCGACGTCGGCGAGAACCGAGACCAGGAGGCCCGCCCGAAGGCCGCCGAGTGCGCCGACCTCGCGCTCACCTGGCATTTCGTCGGCGGCCTTCAGACCAACAAGGCCCGCGCGGTCGCCGGGTACGCCGACGTCGTCCACTCGGTCGACCGGTCGAGGCTGGTCACGGCCCTGTCGGACGCCGCCGTCCGCGCCGGCCGTACGCTGCGTTGCCTCGTCCAGGTCTCCCTGGACGAGAAGGAGGGGCGCGGCGGCGCGTCCCCCCGCGACGTGCCCGCGCTCGCCGACGGGATCGCCGGGGCGGACGGCCTGGAACTCGGCGGCGTGATGGCCGTCGCGCCGCTCGGCGCCGACCCCCTGCCCGCCTTCACGCGGCTCGCCGGGGTCGCCGGGGAGGTCCGCCGGAACCATCCGGACGCCTCGATCGTCTCTGCGGGTATGAGCGGCGATCTGGAACAGGCGATCGCGTGCGGCGCGACACACCTGCGGGTCGGTACGGCGTTGCTCGGCGGCCGACGGGCAATCGTCAGGTAATGTCCCCCCAGTGGTACCTGCCGGAACGCGGGCCACGACGGATCGGTCCACCCACGGCACCGGACGCGCCCGGAGCCGTTGCCACAGGACACGGAGGGGCGTATGGCCAGCGCGATGCGCAAGATGGCGGTCTACCTCGGCCTTGTGGAGGACGACCGCTACGACGACAAGTACGGCGACTACGACGATTACGACCTCTACGACGAGGAGACCGACACCGGCCAGGGCCGACGTCGCGAGGACGAATCCGGCGGCCAGCTTACCCGAGCGGACGAGGCCTCGGATCGCGAACGTGACCATCACTCCACGTCGACGATCGAGCGGCGTTCCGTAGCGCTCTACGAGTCCGGTACCACCGACCTCGCTCGTATCACTACGCTGCACCCAAGGACCTACAACGAGGCGAGGACCATCGGGGAGCACTTCCGGGAGGGCACGCCGGTGATCATGAATCTGACCGAGATGGTCGACAGCGACGCCAAGCGTCTGGTCGACTTCGCGGCGGGTCTCGTGTTCGGCCTGCACGGGAGCATCGAGCGTGTTACGAACAAGGTGTTCCTGCTGTCGCCCGCCAACGTGGAGGTGACGGCCGAGGACAAGGCCCGGATGGCAGAACGAGGGTTCTTCAATCAGAGCTGAGATCCACATGCGAGAGTGCCAGTGAACATCGTTGGAACCGTCCTGCAGGCGATCCTCTACTTCTTCCTCCTGTTCCTGATCGGGAGGCTGATCCTGGAGATCCTGCAGTCGTTCGCCCGGCAGTGGAAGCCGACCGGGGTCGTCCTGGTGATCGCTGAGGCGGTCTACACCGTCACCGATCCGCCGCTGAAATTCCTGAGGCGCTTCATACCGCCCATTCGACTGGGTAACGTTGCGCTGGACCTCAGCTTCACCGTCCTCATCCTTGTGGTCTGGTTCCTGATCATCATCGTCGGCTCCGCGTTCGGCGGAGGCTAGGTCGATCGGATACCGTCCTTCGGGACAGACTCCAAGCGCGCCAAGGAGACGAGAACATGCCGCTGACACCCGCCGATGTGCGGAACAAGCAGTTCAGTACCACCAGGCTGAGGCCGGGGTACGACGAGGAGGAGGTGGACGCCTTCCTCGACGAGGTCGAGGCCGAGCTTGACCGCCTCATCCAGGAGAACGAGGAGCTGCGGGCCAAGCTCGCCGAGTGCCTGCGCGGCAAGGTTCCCGCCATGGCCGCTCCCATCGTGGAGCCCAAGCCGGACGTCCAGAAGATCCCCGAGCCTCCCCGCCCCGAGCCGCAGCCGCAGCCCGAGCCGGAGCCGGCCCTCGGCGGTCTCGGCATGGCCGCCGCGCCCACCGGCGAGGACAACATGGACACCGCCGCGCGCGTGCTCGCGCTGGCGCAGCAGACTGCGGACCAGGCGATCGCCGACGCCCGCCGCGAGGCCGACGAGACCCTCGGCCGCGCCCGCCGCGAGGCCGAGGAGATCCTCGGCAAGGCCCGCCGGCAGGCCGACCAGATCGTCAGCGAGGCCCGCTCGCGCGCCGAGGCCCTCGACCGCGACGCCCAGGAGCGGCACCGCCAGGTCATGGGATCGCTCGTGCAGCAGCGCGAGGAGCTCGAGCGTGAGGTCGACAACCTGCGCGCGTTCGAGCGCGAGTACCGCAGCCGCCTGAAGGTCTACCTGGAGGGCCAGCTGCGCGACCTGGAGGCCGGCAGCACCGAGACGGGCGCGTTCGCAGCCGTCCCCGGCGCCGCCCCCGCCCAGGCGCAGCAGAACGCCCCGCAGACGGGCCCGCAGAACGCCATCCCGCACGGCGAGAACCGCAACGGCACCGCCGGCTCCGGCCAGGCGCCCGGCCAGTTCCCGCAGCCCGCGGAGCACGCCCAGCAGGTGCAGCACTCCGCGACCGGGGCGTTCCACTCCGGCGGGGACAACCCGCCGCACGAACGGCGCTGACACGGGCACCGCGGGCGATAGTGTCTTCCCGATCGCCGCGCCGAGGATGGCAGTGCAGCCGTCCCGGCGGCGCGGGAAGTGCGGCCGGACCCTTCCGGCCGGGAGCCCAGCGGCCTGAACGAGGGAGAGAGACCCTGTGATCATCCTGAGCGGCGTTCTCGTGGTGGTGGCGATCGCCCTGCTGGTGGCCGGGATCGTCGCCGGCAACGGAGAGAGTGCCGAGGTCTTCAACCTGGACGCCCTGTTCGTGATCTATATTTCGATCGCGGTCAGCATCGTCTCGGCCCTGTGCCTGGCCATCGGGGTGTTCCTCCGCCGCAAGGAGCTCTTCGGACCGGGCGTCGCGACGACGCCTGCCCGCAAGAGCAAGGCCAAGAAGGCGAGGAAGGACAAGCGCGGCAAGGCCGCGCCCGCCGCGAAGGCCAAGGGAGCCCCGGAGGCCAAGACCCCGGCGGACCCGGCCGACGACGAGGTGGAGATCCCCGCCCCGCCGGCCGACGTTCCCGACGACGCGCTGGTGTTCGTCGTCCGCGGCCGCAAGCGCTACCACCTCGACACGTGCCGCCAGCTCGCGGGGCGCGAGACCGAGGAGCTCACCTACGCCGAGGCCAAGGAGGAGGGGTTCAGCCCCTGCACCGCCTGCCTGCCCGACACCGCACTGGCGGCGCGCGCCGCGGCGTCGGGACCCGCGTCACCGGACGCGGGCAAGAAGGCGGCGGGGGACGTGCCCGCACCTGCGAAGCCCGGCGCGGAGCGCTCCGGGGGCGGCCTGGCGGGCCTCGCCAAGCCGGCGCCCTCCACCGCTTCCGCTCCCACGTCGTTCGACAAGACGGCGGAGATCCCGCGGGCGGACGAGCCGGCCGGGCCAGGCGCCGCGGACAAGCCGGAAGAGAAGGCCGAACGCGAGCCGGAGCGCCCCGCGCCCGGCCCCGCGGGCCCGACGCTCACCGACATGCCCGTCGCTAGCCTCTTCACGCCGCCGGAGCGGACCAAGGCCGAGGAGCCCGCCAAACGCGCGGAGAAGACCGAGACCGCCGAACCGGAGCCGAAGGTGGAGTCCGCCGGAGAACGGCCCGCTGAGGCCGAATCCGCGCCACCGGACGTCACCACCGACCCCGGCCCGGCGCCTGCCGCCGCCCCGGAGGCCGACGCCGCGCCGGACGCGACCGCCCCGAAGCCCCGCGACGCCGAGGACGAGGACGTTCCCGCGCCGCAGTCCGCCGACGAGCCCGAGCCCGCCCCGGAACCGGCCGCCGAGAGTCCGGCCGCCGAGCCCGGCGACGGCGGCCCGCAGGTCCGCATCCTCAGCGGTACCAAGCGCTACCACCGCACCGACTGCGCCCTCATCGAGGACATCGGCGACGAGGCCGACGACCTGGAGTCGCTGTCGCGCGCGGAGGCCAAGTCCCGCGGCTGCACGCCCTGCCTCGTCTGCCAGCCCGACCGCGAACACGCCCGCGACTGACCGCCCGCCCGCCCACCGGGCCCGCGGGCCCGGTGGTGCGTGGTCAGTGCCCGCGTGATCAGTGGCCGCGGCGGCGCTCGTGGCCCTCGGTGCGGTGCTGGTGGTGCATCCGGTGGATCTCGCGCTGCCGGTTCTTGCGTGCGCCCTTGCCGCCGCTCGTCTCCCGGCGCTTGACCGTGACACCGCCGAACATCAGCAGGCCGGTCAGCCGGATGACGGGCGCGTCCGGGTCCGTCGTGTCGTCCTCCGGCAGGTCGTTCCCGCCGAAGATCGCGGTGTTGGATCCGACGACCCGGACGCCGGGCGGCACGACGATGTCCACGCCGCCGAACACGCAGGTGATGTTGACGGTCACCTCGCCGCGGCTGAGGACCGCCTGCCGGAAGTCCAACTCGACGCCGCCGAACACGCACGCCACGTTCGTGGTGGCCTCGACCAGCCAGCGTCCCTTCCGCTCCGCCGCCCCGAAGACCGCCACCAGGTTCGGGGACTGGGAGGGAGGCGGCGCGAGAACCGGCTCCTCTTTGCGCAGGTCGACCCGCGGCCCCGGCGGCCGCACCGACGGCAGGTCGTGGAGGACCGGCTCCAGCTCGGCGTACGTCTTGGCGTTGTAGACCAGGTCGATGCGCTCGGCGTGCTCCTCCGGCGTGATGCGCCCCTCCGCCAGGGCCTCACGCAGACGGTCCGCCACCTGGTCGCGGTCGGCGTCCGACGCGCGCATGCTCGCGCCCGGCGGCCGCGCCGGAGGCTCGGAAGGCTGCTCGGGAAGATTCACCCCCCAATCATCGCAGGGCCGGCCCAAGGGGACGACCTCCCTGGACCGCCCCTCTTCGGACCGGCCCTCTTTAGACCGGCACTGAGCGATGTCGCCTACGCGGTGCTCTTGCGGAGGTAGTAGGTGAGGCCCAGGTCCTCGTCCCGGGTCGCGGCGAGGTCGGCGGGGCGCCCTTCGGTGACCGTGGTGGCCAGTACCTCGGAGGCGACCTCGCCGGTGTGGGCGCGCAGCGCCTCGGCCAGGTCGGTGCCGGTGGCCTCCCACCACAGGTCGATGCGGTCGGTGACCTCCAGACCGGCGGCCTTGCGGGCCTCCTGGACCAGGCGGACGGCCTCGCGGACCAGGCCGGCGCGGCGCAGTTCGGGCGTGACGGTCAGGTCGAGCGCAACGGTCTCGCCGGCGGCGCTCTCCACCGCCCAGCCGCTGCGCGGGCGCTCGGTGACGATCACGTCGTCCGTGGAGAGGGGCACCGTGCCGACGCCCTCGGCGTCCACCTCGGCCGTGCCTTCGCGGAGGGCCCGGACGAGGGCCGCCGGATCGGCGGAGGTGATCGCCTTGGCCACCTTCGGGGTGTCCTTGGCGTAGCGCTTGCCGAGCTCGCGGAAGCTGGGCTTCACCTCGTACTCGACCAGGTCGCCGCCGATCGAGGAGAGCTCCTCGAAGCCGAGGACGTTCAGCTCCTCGGAGATCTGCGCGCGGAGCTGGGCGGGCAGCGCGGACCATCCCGCGGCGCCGACCAGGGCACGGCCGAGCGGCTGGCGCGTCCGGACGCCGCTGGCGGCGCGGGCGGAGCGGCCGAGTTCGACCAGGCGGCGGACGAGGGCCATCCGCGCGGTCAGTTCCTCGTCCACGAGGTCCTCGTCGACGGCCGGCCAGTCCGCGAGGTGCACCGACTCGGGGCCGTCGGCCGGGCGGATGACGTCCCACACGTGGTCGGTGATGAAGGGGACCATCGGCGCCATCAGCCGGGTGAGGGTCTCCAGGCACTGGTAGAGGGTCGCGAACGCCGACGAGCCGTCGGGGGTCTCGGGGCCCTCCCAGAAGCGGCGGCGGGAGCGGCGCACGTACCAGTTCGACAGGTCGTCGACGAACTGGGAGAGGTGCCGGCCGGCGCGGGCGGTGTCGAAGTCCTCCAGGGCCGCGTCCACCTCGCGGACGGTTCGGTGCAGCTCGGCGAGCGCCCAGCGGTCCAGGAGGGGGCGGTCCGCCGGCGCGGGTGCCTCGTCCAGCCTGCCGGGCGTCCACGCGCGGCCTTGCGCCTGCGCGGCGTTGGCGTACAGGACGAAGAAGGACGCGGTGTTCCAGTAGGTGAGGAGGACCTTGCGGACGATCTCCTCCAGGGCGCCGTGGCCGACCCGGCGGGACGCCCAAGGGAGGCCGTTGGCGGCCATGAACCAGCGCACGGCGTCGGCTCCGTGCTGGTCCATCAGCGGGATGGGCCGGAGCACGTTGCCGAGGTGCTTGCTCATCTTGCGGCCGTCCTCGGCGAGGATCAGGCCGAGGCACACCACGTTCTCGTAGGACGACCTGTCGAAGACGAGCGTCCCGACGGCCATGAGGGAGTAGAACCAGCCGCGGGTCTGGTCCTGGGCCTCGCAGATGTACTGGGCGGGGTAGGAGTTCTCGAAGATCTCGTTGTTGCGGTGGGGGGCGCCCCACTGCGCGAACGGCATCGACCCCGAGTCGTACCAGGCGTCGATGACGTCGGGGACGCGGCGGGCCTCGCCCCCGCACCGCGGTCGCGGGCAGGGGAACGTCACGTCGTCGACGTAGGGGCGGTGCGGGTCGAGCGCTGACATGTCGCTTCCGGCCAGCTCGCCCAGTTCCGTGAGCGACCCGACGCAGGTGACGTGGGTCTCGTCCTCGCTGCACACCCACAGGGGGAGGGGCGTGCCCCAGTAGCGGCTGCGGGACAGCGACCAGTCGACGTTGTTGCGCAGCCACTCCCCGTACCGGCCGTGCTTGACGGTCTCGGGGTACCAGTTGGTCTTCTCGTTCTCCTCCAGCAGCCGGTCCTTGATCTGCGTGGTGCGGATGTACCAGGCGGGGAGCGCGTAGTAGAGCAGCGGCGTGTGGCAGCGCCAGCAATGCGGGTAGCTGTGCTCGAAGTGCCCGCCGCGGAACAGCAGCCCGCGCGCGCGCAGGTCGTCGGTGAGCGGCTCGTCGGCGTCCTTGAAGAACTTGCCGCCGGCCAGCGGCACCTCCCGCAGGAAACGCCCGTCCGGCCCGATCGGGTTGACGATCGGCATCCCGTAGTTCTTGCAGACGGTCATGTCGTCGGCGCCGAACGCGGGCGCCTGGTGGACGAGCCCGGTGCCGTCCTCGACGGTGACGTAGTCGCCCAGGACGACGTAGTGCGCGTCCGGGATGTCGACCAGTTCGAACGGCCGCCGGTAGGCGGTGCGCTCCAGCTCGGCGCCCTGGTAGGTGGCGAGCCGTTCCGCGCCCTCACCGAGGACCTGGTCCACGAGGGGTTCGGCCACGACGAGCACCTCGCCGGAGCCGGCCGGCCGGGCCGCGACGTAGGTGACCTCGGGGTGGACGGCCACGGCGGTGTTGGACACCAGCGTCCACGGCGTCGTCGTCCAGATGAGCAGCGCGGCGCCCATCTCGGCGAGCGGGCCGGACGTCACCGGCATCCGCACGTACACCGACGGGCTGGTGACCTCCTCGTACGCGCCGGGCTGGCCCAGCTCGTGGTCGGAAAGGCCCGTCCCGCAGCGCGGGCAGTACGGCGTGATGCGGTAGTCGCGGAACAGCAGGCCTTTGTCGAACACCTGCTTCAGGGACCACCAGACCGCCTCGACGTACTCGGGGTCCATCGTGCGGTACGCCTGGTCGGTGTTGACCCAGTAGCCCATGCGCTCGGTCATCTCTTCGAACGCGTCCACGTGGCGCAGGACCGATTCGCGGCAGCGGTCGTTGAACTCCGCGACGCCGTACTCCTCGATGTCCTTCTTGCCGGTGAGGCCGAGTTCCTTCTCCACGGCGACCTCGACGGGCAGGCCGTGGCAGTCCCAGCCGGCCTTGCGGGGGACGTGGTAGCCCTTCATGGTCTTGAAGCGGGGGAAGACGTCCTTGAACACGCGGGCCTCGACGTGGTGGACGCCCGGCATGCCGTTGGCGGTCGGCGGGCCCTCGTAGAACACCCAGCGGGGGCCGGACGCGGTGCGCTCCAGCGACCGCTCGAAAACCTTGCTCTCCTGCCAGCGGCGCAGCATGTCCCGCTCCAGGGCGGGCAGATCGACCTGCGCTGGCAGCGGCCGAAAACCTCGGCTCACGATGGCGGACCTCCGGATCGACGTGACCACGTGACCGGAGGGACGAGGCGCGTGCCCGGATCGCCCGAGCGGCCCCGCGGTACCACCCTCCTTGACCGTGCCGTGCCGGCACCGTCCGCTTCGTTCGAGCCTCGGCTGCCGGGTCTACTGGGCCCGCGGACGGAGTCCGGGACGGTTCTTCCGGCGGCTCCGGGGCGATCAGACCGCCGGGCTCGCCCCCGGGCTCGCACCGTCCCCGGGTCGCTCATGGCTGCGTGCGGCGGCAGGTGTCCCCATCAGTGCCTGCCATACGACTGCTCGTCCAGACTCTAACGCACGCGGGGCCGTGTCCTCTTCCCGTTTACGGGCGCCCGGCCGGTGCGGGGGCGTGCCGTTCCTTTGCGATCTCGTGCGGTGTCGTGGAGTTTCCGGGCGATCCGCGACGGGGCATAAGCGGTCGGTAACCCACCCAGCTCGTTTACCGCGTCCGAGAAAGGGGACCAATGCTGCCCGCACTGCCCGTCGAGGCGATCAGCGCGAGGGGGGCCGACATGGCCGGCGCGAAGAGGGGCACCACGCGGCCCGCCGAGAAGCGGTCCGCCGAGAAGCCGCCCGCTGGAGGCAAGACCCGGGGCACGAGGCCGTCCCCGTCCAAGACGGCCGCCAAGAGCGCGCCCGCGAAACCGGGCAAGGCGCCGGCGCGGGGCAGGAAGGCGCCGTCGGGGGGCGAGCAGGCGCCGGGCGAGCAGGCACCGGGCGAGCAGGCACCGGCGGCGGCCGCCGCGCTGCCGGTCCGCGAGGGGGAGGACCAGTGGACGTCCGGTGAGCTGGCCGACGTGCGTTCCGGGCTGCAGGAGCAGATCGCGGCGCTGCGCACCGAGATCGCCGCGTCCGCGAGCCAGATCGCCGAGGGCGACACGAGCGACGGCGCCGGGGACGACCAGGCCGACGCGGGCGCCAAGACCTACGCGCGCGAACACGAGCTCGCGTTGTCCTACAATTCTCAGGACCTGCTCGCCCAGATCGAGCGGGCCGTCCAGCGGATGGACGCCGGCACGTACGGAATCTGCGAGTCCTGCACCACGCCGATCGGCAAGGCGCGGCTCCAGGTGTTCCCGCGTGCGACCCTGTGTGTGACATGCAAACAACGCGAGGAACGTCGCTGAACGACCAAGAGAACCCAGAGGCCGAGGCCGGGGAGTCCACGGGATCTCCTCGGCCGCGCCGCGTCGGCGTGCTGATCGCCGTCGCGCTGACCGCCTTGATCGCCGACATCGTGACCAAGATCATCGTGGTGGCGACGCTGCAGGACCGCGAGCCGGTCGAGCTGCTCGGCGGGCTGCTGACGCTGCGCGAGACCCGCAACAGCGGCGCCGCGTTCTCCATCGGCACCGGCTACACCGTCGTCTTCACCCTGATCGCCATCGGCGTGGTGGTCGCGATCCTGCGCACCGCCCGCAACCTGCGGAGCCTGCCCTGGGCGATCTGCCTGGGCCTGCTGCTCGGCGGCGCGGTCGGCAACCTCGTCGACCGGATGCTGCGCGCCCCGTCCCCGCTGAAGGGCCATGTCGTCGACTGGATCCAGGTACCGAACTTCCCGGTGTTCAACCTGGCCGACTCGTCGATCGTCTGCGGCGGCGTCCTCGCCGTCCTGCTGGCGGCGCGCGGGCTGCAGATCGACGGGACCCGCCTCCCCGGCAAGGACGAGGAAGCCGAGGAAGCCGAGAAGGACGAGAAGGACGAGAAGGACGCGGAGGAACCCGGCGCCGGAGCACCCGAGGCCGGGAAGCCCGCCGGTAAGCCCGCCGATCACGCTTCCCCCAAGGCCCAACCCGAAACCGAGCGCGAACCCGAATCCGAAGCCGAGCGCGAGCCCGAGACCGAGGACGTCCCGGCGTCGGAGGAGAAGTCCTGATGGGCGAGGTGCGCGGCCTCCACGTCCCGGACGGGCTGGAGGGCGAGCGGATCGACGCGGCGCTGGCGCGGCTGTTCGGGCTGTCGCGGGGCGGCGCCGCCGACATCATCGCCGCCGGGGAGGTCCTGCTGGACGGCGCCGCGGTGGCCACCAAGTCGGAGCGCCTGCACGCCGGCGCCTGGCTCGAGGTGACGCTTCCGCCGCCGCCCGCGCCGCCGGCCCCGGTCGCCGAGCCCGTCCCCGGGATGTCCGTCCTGTACGAGGACGACGACATCGTCGTGGTGAACAAGCCGATCGGCGTCGCGGCGCATCCGACCACCGGCTGGACGGGCCCGACGGTCCTCGGCGGGCTCCTGGGGGCCGGCCACACGATCGCGACCAGCGGCGCGTCCGAGCGGCAGGGCATCGTGCACCGGCTAGATGCCAACACCACCGGCGCGATGGCCGTGGCCAAGAGCGAGATCGCCTACTCCCGGCTGAAGCGCGCGTTCAAGGAACGCCGCGTCGACAAGCGCTACCAGGCGCTCGTGCAGGGCCATCCCGACCCGTTCCGGGGGACGGTCGACGCGCCCATCGACCGGCATCCGTCCGGCGACGGGCGGTTCGCGGTCGTGGCGGGCGGCAAGCCGTCGGTGACGCACTACGACACCGTCGAGGCGTTCCGGGCGGCGACGCTGCTCGACATCGACCTGGAGACTGGCCGCACCCACCAGATCCGGGTGCACATGGCCGCGATCCGGCATCCGTGCGTGGCCGACCTGGCGTACGGCGCCGACCCGACCCTGGCGGCGCGCCTGGGTCTGAAGCGGCAGTGGCTGCACGCCGTCCGGCTGGGCTTCGAGCACCCTGCCACCGGGGAGTGGGTGGAGTTCGAGAGCCCGTACCCCGACGATCTGGCCGGCGCCCTGCGGATCGTCCAAGAGGAGTCCTGAGCCTCGCGGTCCAGGGCGTCAGAGGCCGAGGAGGCGCAGCCCGGCGGCGACGGCGGCGGCCACGACCAGGACGACCAGGAACGGGGCCTTCAGCAGGAGCGCGGCGACCGCCGCGCCCAGGCCGGCCATCCTGGCGGGGTCGAACTCCAGCGACTTGCCGTCGGCGAGCGCCTGCACGGCGATCAGCGCGGTCAGCAGCGCCACCGGGACGAGGTCGGTGAACCGGCGCACCCGCGGATCGTCGAGGAGCCGCTGCGGGGTGACGAGCCCGCCGAGCTTCAGCGCGTAGCAGCCGAGCCCGGTGGCGATCACCGCGACCCAGACGCTCATGCGGACTCCCCGCCCGGCGGCTCGGCCATGTCCGAGCTCCGCCGCTGTGCTTGCCGGTTCGCTGTGCTCACGGGGGCCTCCTTCCGTCCGATCAGCGCGGGCAGCGCGGCGACGGCGGCCAGCATGACCGGTATGCCGGGCGGCAGCAGCGGCGTCGCGGCGAGCGCGATCACCGCCGCGGCCAGGGCCACCCGCACCTCCCGCCGCCCCGCGGAGAGCCGGGGCCAGAGCAGGGCGAGGAAGGCCGCGGGGCCGAGCACGTCCAGGCCGATGGCCTCGGGGTCGCCGATCCGTGCCGCGCCGCCGGCGCCGAGCAGCGTCGTGAGGTTCCAGGTCAGGTAGAGGGTGATCGCCGTGGTGTAGAACCCGGTGCGTGCCGCCGCCCGTCCGGGCTGCGCGGTCGCGACGGCGGTGGTCTCGTCGATGACGACGTGCGCGGTGACCAGCCGGCGCCAGCCCCGCACGCCCAGCGTCTGCGCGAGCCGCATCCCGTACAGGGCGTTGCGGCCGCCGAGCAGCACCGCGCCGGACGTTCCGGCGACCAGCCCGCCGCCCCCGCCGATCACCCCGGCGAGCGCGAACTGGGACGCCCCGGTGAACGCCAGCAGGCTCAGCACGCACGCCTGCGCGACGGTGAGGCCCGCGGTGACCGCGGCCGCCCCGAACGCGAGCCCGGACACGCCGACGGCGATCCCCACGCCCAGGCCGTCCCGTACGGCGGCCTTCCGTGCGCGCTCGTCCGGCGCCGCCGCCTTCCCGGCCCCGGCCCCGGCCTTCCCGGTCCCGGCGGTCCCGGTCTCGGCAATGCTCATGCGGCCGACGCTAGCGGCGCTCGCCGCGCGCGTTCTTGAACGTTCTTGCGCTCCCGTCATGGCGTCACCGCTGCTCGGCGGCATCGAGGCCGGCCTCGATGACCGCGTTCATGATGCGGGCGAGCCGGTCCGGGCCGAGCGAGGGCGCGCGCACGGCCATCGCCTCGACGATCCGCCGCTCACGGCCGGGGTCGCGTCCGGCGAACCCGCCGACGGGCTTCAACCGCTGCACGGCGGCGGCGACCGCGGCGCGGTGTTCCAGCAGGGTCGCAAGTGCGGCGTCGAGGTCGTCGATCGCGGTCCTGGCGTCGCCGAGCGTGGTGATGGCCGCGGCGGACGGCAGCGGGACGCGCAGTTCCGGGACGGGTTCCGCGGGGTCGATGACCTGGTCGTGCATGTCGGGGTTCCCTCTCGTGCGGCGGCCGTCCGCGCAAGGGGGAGTCCGTGCCCGGGGCCGCTTCCGATCAACAGAAGAGGCAGAGCCCGGGATGGGCTCCGCCTCGGCCGGCTCCGGGGTCGTCGCTCAGGTCACGGCGACCGGCTCACCCGGAGCCGGCTGCGTAAACACGAAATGGCGACGTTCCACGAGCGCATCGTATGCGGTGACGGCGGCCGCACCCAAACCCCGGACGCCGCGTCTCGCCCATTGGGACGCGGATAAACTTCCCGGCATGGGGGCCAGTACCGATATCGGAGTAGAGCTCGCGCACCACTACCGGCATCCGGCGCTGCCGGAGGTGGACCTGCTCAAGGCGCGTTTCGTGACGCACCGGTACAACCGGCACACCCACGACGGCTACGTGTTCGCCGTGATCGAGGCGGGCGTGGAGGAGTTCGAGCACGGCAGCGCGGTCGAGCGCGCCGGGACCGGCTCGATCGTGGCCGTCAACCCGGGCGTCGTGCACGGCGGGTACGCGGGCACGCCGGAAGGCTGGGCGTACCGGGTGATGTACCCGCCGGTGGACGTCGTGGCCGGGGTGGCCGCCGACCTGGGCGCCGGGCCCGGCACCCCCGCGTTCCCCGAGCCGGTCCTGGACGACCCGGCCGCCGCCGGTCTGCTGCGCGCCGTCCACCGGGCGGGAGAGAAGGGGGACGCGCTGGCGGCGTCCACCCTGCTGAGGACGGCCCTCGCCGGAATGCTGACCCGGCACGCCCGCGTCCGGCGGGACGGCGCGCCCGCCGCCATGCCGCCGGCCGTGCGCGAGGCCCGCGACATCCTCCACGCGAACCTCGTCGGCCCGCCGTCGCTGGAGCGGCTGGCCGAGGCCGTCGGGACCCGCCCGTTCCCGCTGCTGCGGGCGTTCCGCGAGACGGTCGGCCTCCCGCCGCACGCCTACCTCAACCAGGTGCGCGTGCGGGCGGCGCGGACCCTGCTGGACGAGGGGCTCCCGCCGGCGGACGTCGCGGCACGCACCGGGTTCGCCGACCAGGCGCATCTGACCCGCCACTTCAAGCGCACCCTGGGTGTCCCTCCGGGCGCCTACCGTAGTGCCCGGGGGATTGGGCGCGTCGGCGGGCGAGGGCCGCGCGAAGCGGGTTAGGCTCTCAGCACCGCGTCTTCCCGGCGCCCGAGCCGGGTTGACGACCTTCCCCCGGGACCGCTGAAGCGACGCGTGCCGATCAGGCAGGCGGGCGTTCGCATGCGACGAGCAGGAGGCGCAGCACAAATGCCCGACTCTTTCGTTCACCTGCATGTTCATACGGAGTACTCCATGCTCGACGGAGCCGCTCGCCTGAAGCAGATGTTCGAAGAGGTGGGCCGGCAGAAGATGCCGGCGATCGCCATGACCGACCACGGCAACATGCACGGCGCCTACGAGTTCCACCAGCAGGCGACTGCGGCCGGGGTCACGCCGATCATCGGCATCGAGGCCTACATGGCGCCCGAGTCGCGGTTCCACAAGAAGAAGGTCCAGTGGGGCGAGCCGAGCCAGAAGCGCGATGACGTCTCCGGCGGCGGCCTGATCAACCACAAGACGCTGTGGGCGAGGAACAGGACCGGCCTGCACAACCTGTTCAAGCTGTCGAGCCGCGCCTACACCGAGGGCTTCGTCTTCAAGTACGCCCGCATGGACGAGGAGCTGCTGGCCGAGCACGCCGACGGCCTGATGGCGACCACGGGCTGCCCGTCCGGCAAGGTCCAGACGAGGCTGCGGCTCGGCCAGTTCGACGAGGCCCTCAAGGCCGCGGCGACGTTCCAGGAGATCCTCGGCAAGGACAACTACTTCCTGGAGCTGATGGACCACGGCCTGGACATCGAGAAGCGGGTCCGCCAGGGCCTGATCGACATCGGCAAGAAGCTGAACATCCCGCCGGTGGTCACCAACGACTCGCACTACACGCACGAGTCCGAGGCCACCGCGCACGACGCGCTGCTGTGCGTCCAGGTCGGCAAGCAGCTGGCCGACCCCGACCGGTTCCGCTTCAACGGCAGCGGCTACTACATCAAGACCGCCGACGAGATGCGCGCGATCGACTCGTCCGACATCTGGGCCGAGGGCTGCAGGAACACCCTCATGATCGCCGAGCGGGTCGACCCGGCCGGCATGTTCGAGTTCCGGGACCTGATGCCGAGGTTCCCCGTCCCCGAGGGCGAGACGGAGGAGACCTGGTTCCGCAAGGAGGTCTGGAAGGGCCTGCACCGGCGCTTCCCGGGCGGCCTTCCGGACGGCTACGAGAAGCAGGCCGAGTACGAGATGGACGTCATCCTCGGCAAGGGCTACCCGTCCTACTTCCTCGTCGTCGCCGACTTCATCATGTGGGCCAAGGAGAACGGCATCCTGGTCGGGCCGGGGCGGGGCAGCGCCGCGGGCTCGCTGATCGCGTACGCGATGGGCATCACCGACCTGGACCCCATCCCGCACGGGCTGATCTTCGAGCGGTTCCTCAACCCCGAGCGCGCCTCCATGCCCGACATCGACATCGACTTCCCTGAAGACCGGCGGGCCGAGGTCATCCGGTACACGACGGAGAAGTGGGGCGCCGACAAGGTCTCGTTCATCGCCACGTTCGGCACCATCAAGGCGAAGGCCGCGATCAAGGACGCGGGCCGCGTCCTCGGCTTCCCGTACGCGCTGGGCGACCGGATCTCCAAGGCGTTCCCGCCGGCGGTGATGGGCAAGGACATCCCGCTGTCGGGCATCTTCGACGACAAGCACCCCCGCTACGGCGAGGCGGGCGAGCTGCGCAAGCTGTACGAGGACGAGACCGACGTCAAGCAGATCATGGACCTGGCGCAGGGCCTGGAGGGGCTGATCCGCCAGACCGGCGTGCACGCCGCCGGGGTCATCATGTCCGGCGAGACGATCACCGACCACGTCCCGATCATGCGCCGGGACGCCGACGGCGCCATCATCACGCAGTTCGACTACCCGACGTGCGAGACGCTCGGCCTGCTGAAGATGGACTTCCTGGGCCTGCGGAACCTGACGATCATCGACGACGCGCTCCAGGGCATCAGGAAGAACAAGGGCGTCGACGTCGACCTGCTCGACCTCCCGCTGGACGACCAGCCGACCTACGACCTGCTCGCCCGCGGCGACACCCTCGGCGTGTTCCAGTTCGACGGCGGCCCGATGCGCTCGCTGCTGCGGCTGATGAAGCCCGACAACTTCGAGGACATCTCGGCCGTCGGCGCCCTCTACCGGCCGGGCCCGATGGGCGCGAACTCCCACACCAACTACGCGCTCCGCAAGAACGGCCAGCAGGAGATCACCCCGATCCACCCGGAGCTGGAGGAGCCGCTCAAGGAGATCCTCGGCACCACCCACGGGCTGATCGTCTACCAGGAGCAGGTCATGGCGATCGCGCAGAAGGTGGCGGGCTACACGCTCGGCAAAGCGGACCTTCTCCGCCGCGTCATGGGCAAGAAGAAGAAGGCCGAGCTGGACGCCCAGTTCGTCGGGTTCGAGCAGGGCATGGTCGACAACGGTTTCTCCAAGGAGGCCGTCAAGACGCTGTGGGAGATCCTCGTCCCGTTCTCCGACTACGCCTTCAACAAGGCCCACTCGGCGGCGTACGGCCTGGTCTCCTACTGGACGGCCTACCTCAAGGCGAACTACCCGGCCGAGTACATGGCGGGCCTGCTCACGTCCGTCGGCGACGACAAGGACAAGAGCGCCCTCTACCTGAGCGAGTGCCGCCGGATGGGGCTGAAGGTCCTGCCGCCGGACGTCAACACGTCCGAAGCCGACTTCACCCCCCTGGGCGACACCGAGATCCGGTTCGGGCTGTCCGCGGTCCGCAACGTCGGCACCAACGTGGTGGACGGGATCGTCGCGGCCCGCAAGGAGAAGGGCGCCTACGCCGACTTCAACGACTTCCTCAGCAAGGTCCCGCCGATCGTCTGCAACAAGCGGGTCGTGGAGTCGCTGATCAAGGCCGGCGCGTTCGACGAGCTGGGGCACGAGCGCAAGGCTCTGCTGATGGTGCACGAGCAGGCGATCGACTCGGTCATCGACATCAAGCGCAAGGAGGCGGTCGGCCAGGACTCCCTCTTCGGGGCGCTGGAGGACGACGGCGGCGACGACGCGTTCACCGTCGCGATCCCCGAGGACGAGGAGTGGGACAAGACCACCCTGCTCGCGTTCGAGCGGGAGATGCTCGGCCTCTACGTGTCCGACCATCCCCTGCTCGGCGTCGAGCACATCCTGGAGCGCGAGGCCGACTGCACCATCGCGGTCCTGAACGAGGGGGAGCGGCCGGACGGCCAGATCGTCATCGTGGCGGGCCTGCTGTCCGGCCTGCAGCGCAAGGTCACCAAGCAGGGCAACTCGTGGGCGATGTTCCAGCTGGAGGACCTCGGCGGCTCCATCGAGGTGCTGTGCTTCCCGTCGTCGTACCAGCTGTGCTCCACGCTGCTCGCCGAGGACGCGATCCTGATCGTCAAGGGGAAGCTGGACCGCCGCGAGGACGCCGCGAAGATCATCGCGATGGAGGTCGTCCAGCCGGACCTGACCGTCACCGACGCGGGGGGCCCGTTCTCGGTGACGATGCCGCTCGGCCGCTGCACCCCCCCGACGGTCTCCCGCCTGAAGGAGGTCCTGGTCACCCACCCCGGCACCGCGGAGGTCCACCTGCACCTGCAGAACGGGCCGCGCACCACGGTCGTCCGCCTGGACGACAAACTCCGCGTGGCACCGTCCCCAGCCCTCATGGGCGACCTGAAACAACTCCTGGGCCCGTCGTGCCTGGGCTGAGGAGCGCGGTGGACGCGGCTTTCAGGTGCCCAGGGTGGCGGGGGTCAGTTCCGCGTTCCAGTTGACGAAGCGGCCGAGGCCGTCGAAGGAGGCGCGGGCCTTGGCGCCGCCGGGGAGCAGCGCCTCGGTCAGCACGTCGGTCTGCCGGAAGCCGACGCGGTGGTGGGACAGGAACCCGGCGAGCGTCAGCCGCGGCTCGTGCGGGAACAGGCTCGCCGCGTTCGCCAGCAGCCGGGGGAGCGTGACCGGGTCCCACTGCGCGGGCGGCGCCTGGGGGTCGTCCACGTGCAGGTAGGCCGAGCCGCCGTCGTAGCCGGCCCCGATGTACCCGGCGCCGCCGAGGACGCCGCCCGCGGCCATCGCGATCAGCTCGCCGCCGTGCCCGGCGGGGCCCTCGTACCAGGACAGGTCGACCTCGGGGGTGGTGAACTCGGTGATGGCGAGCCGCTCGCCGAGCGTCCGGATGGCGAGCGTCGGGGTGACGGCGGGGTGCGCGTCGCCGAACTGGGGGTTCGCCCACCCCCACAGCCAGGTACGCTCACGCGCGGCGTAGCTGCCGAGCAGCGAGACCCGGACGGTGACCCCGCCGCTGGAGTAGGTGCGGGCGGTCAGGTCGGCACTCCAGTCCTCGCGCGGCAGGAACTCGGCGAGCGTCTCCTGCTGCTGCAGGACGACGGCCGCCTGCGCGGCGCCGAGGCGTTCGAATGAAGGACTGAATCCGGACATGTCGGGCACACATTATCCCAGTGGTCGAGGCGATCGTGGGCCGGAATCGGGCAGGCTAGGCTTTCGCTGTCGGAGGACTCACAGGAGGAGCGTACGAGGTGCGGGGACCCACCGGGAGGCTCTTGGCGAGGAGGCCCTGGCGGGCGGGGGTGGTGACCGCCGCCGCCGTGACGCTCCTCGGGCCGCTCGCCGGACTGCTGTGGGCGGCCTTGGCCCCCGACGTGACCTACGTGATCGTCCAGGGTGAGGCCGTTCTCGCCGAGCCGGAAAGCCAGGGGCCGATCGGCATCGACGCGCGGTTCGCCCTCATCTGCCTCGTCGCCGGGCTGCTGTGCGGCGCCGCCGCCTACCGTGCGGGCGGGCGCGGCAACGACATCGCGCTGCTGCTCGGCCTGGCCGTGGGCGGCTCCGCCGCGGCCGTCCTCGCCTGGCAGACCGGTCACCTGATCGGGCTGGCGGAGTACCGCGACGCGCTCGCCACCGCGCGCGACGGCACCACCGTGACCGGTGTCGCCGACCTGCGGGCCAAGGGATTCCTGGTCTTCTGGCCGCTGCCCGCGGTCGGCGCGTACGGGGTCCTGGAGGTGGTCTTCAAGCGGCTACTCCCGGGCGATCGCGGCGAGCCGGGCCCCGGTGAGGCGGACGAGATCGGCGGGTACGAGCTCGATCTGGAGTCCTCGCCGGCCGGCCGAGACGTAGACGGTCGCGAGCGCTGACACCGACTCGTCGATCACGGTCGGCAGCGTGCGGCGCTGCCCGAGCGGGCTGATCCCGCCGACGACGTAGCCGGTGGCGCGCTCGGCGTCGCGGGGCTCGGCCATCCGCGCCTTCTTGCCGCCGGCGGCCGCGGCGAGGGCCTTCAGGTCCAGGCTCGCCGACACCGGGACGACGCCGACGGTCAGCCGCCCGTCGACCTCGGCGAGGAGCGTCTTGAAGATCTGGCCGTGCGGGATGCCGAGGGCTTCGGCGGCGGCCTCCCCGTAGGACTCGGCGTCCGGGTCGGCCTCGTAGGCGTGCAGCGTGAAATCGATCTTCGCCTCGGTGGCGGCCACGGTCGCCGGAGTCCCCGTGGCTCCCTTCTTCCCCTTGCCCCTGGCCTTCGCGGTGCTCATGCGGGCAAGTCTGCCGTGATCGTGTCAGTTGGGGTGGAACGACCCGTCCAGGAACTGCCCGGCGGGGATCATCGGCAGGACGTCCAGGATGCGGTTCTCCCTGGCCAGCAGGTCGCGCTCGGCCTCCAGGCGCAGCGCGGCGTCGTCGCACTCCAGCAGCCGCTGCTTGTCGTGGCCGTCCAGGATGAGCGACGCCGCGATCACGTAGGACAGGCCCACCGGGTCGTCCGGCGGCTCGCCCTGCTCGGACGAGACGGCGCCGGAGGCGGCCAGCCGGTGCCGGTACAGCCGGAACAGCCGGCGGACGCGGAGCGCGATCGGACCGGGGTCCGCGCCGGGCTCCTCGGGCAGGTACTCGACCTCGCCCTGCAGGTAGGGACGCGACCTGTCCAGCTCCTTCAGCCGGAACCGCCGCGCGCCGACCGTCACGACGTCGTAGCGGCCGTCCGGATGCGGTGTCGCCTCGCGCAGTTCGGCGACGCAGCCGACCTCGGCGAGCCGGTGCGCCGCCCCGTCGCCGACCTCGTGGCCGAGTTCGATGCCGACGACGCCGAAGCCGCGCGGCTCGGGCCGTTCGAGGAGATCGGCGATCAGCCGCCGGTAGCGGTCCTCGAACAGGTGCAGGGGGAGTACGAGCCCCGGGAACAGCACGGTGCCCAGGGGGAACAGGGCGAGCCGTTCGGTCACACTCTCTCCCACGCTCCTGGGCGCCACCGGGGAGCGCCCTTCACGCGCCAGGGTACGTCCTGAATGATGATCTTGGTAAGGTCCGATTTTTCACACTGTGAAGCCAGGGAGTCATGCCCCTGCGCCGGGGCGCGGGCCACTTTCCCGGATCGGCCCTGCCGGCCCGCGCGGCCCGGCCGGTAGCGTCGGCGCCATGAGGATGCTCGTCGTCGACGCCTTCACCGACCGCCCGTTCGCCGGCAACCCGGCCGGGGTGTGCCTGCTCCAGGAAGCCGCCGATCCCGGGTGGATGCAGCGGGTCGCCGCCGAGATGAAGCACTCCGAGACGGCGTTCGTCCGGCCCGTCGCGGGTGACCGCGACGCGGACTTCGAGCTGCGCTGGTTCACGCCGCTGGTGGAGGTCGCGCTGTGCGGGCACGCCACCCTCGGCGCCGCCCACGCCCTCTACTCCACCGGGACCGTCGCGGCCGGCCGGCCGATCCGCTTCCGGACGCTCCAGAGCGGCGTCCTCACCGTCACCCAGGACGAGGCGGGAGTCCTGTCGATGGACTTCCCGGCCTGCCCGGCCGAGCCGGCCGACGTCCCCGAAGGGCTCGCCGAGGCCCTCGGCGCCCGGGTGACCGCGGCCGGGCGCAACGTCCAGAACGACCTGCTCGTGGAGCTCGCCGGCGAGGCGGACGTCCGCGGGCTCGACCCCGACATGCGGGCGGTCGCCGCGATCGACGCCCGCGGCGTCATCGTCACGGCGGCGGCGGACCAGGGCGGGGACCACGACTTCGTGTCCCGGTTCCTCGCCCCCCGCGTCCTGCCCGGCGACGGCGAGGACCCGGTCACCGGCTCGGCGCACTGCGCCCTCGCCCCCTACTGGGCGGAGCGCCTCGGCCGCGACACCATGACCGGGTTCCAGGCGTCGCCGCGCGGCGGCCTCGTCCGCGTCGCGGTGCGCGGTGACCGGGTCGTCCTGTCCGGGACCGCCGTGACCGTCCTGGACGGCGACCTGCGCGCCTGACCCCGGGACGGCCGCCGGCCGTCTCGCCAGGTGAGACGGTGCGCGAGAGGCGGTCGCACTCCGTAGACTGGACGGGTGATTTCCCGTATCGACCTGCGCGGCTCGCTTCCCGGCGATCTGCGCTCCGTGCTGCCCCGCGCCGAACTCGACGTCGAGGCCGCCCTGGCGAAGGTGCGGCCCATCTGCGAGGACGTCCGCCATCGGGGATCGGAGGCGGTGCGGGAGCACACGAGGAACTTCGACGGGGTCGAGCTGGAGCGCACCCGGGTCCCGGCCGAGGCCGTGCACCGGGCCCTCACCGGCCTCGACCCGGCCGTCCGGGACGCGCTGGAGGAGTGCGTCCGCCGCGCCCGCACCGTCCACCGCGACCAGCGCCGCACCGACGTCACCACGCAGGTCGTGCCCGGCGGGACCGTCACCGAACGCTGGATCCCGGTGGGGCGCGTCGGCCTGTACGTGCCGGGCGGGCAGGCCGTGTACCCGTCCAGCGTGGTCATGAACGTCGTCCCCGCGCAGGAGGCCGGAGTCGGCTCCCTCGCCGTCACCTCGCCTCCCCAGCGCGAGCACGGCGGGCTGCCGCACCCGGCGATCCTCGCGGCGTGCGCGCTGCTCGGCGTCGACGAGGTGTACGCCGCGGGCGGCGCCCAGGCGATCGCGATGTTCGCCTACGGAACCGGCGAGTGCCCCCGCACCGACCTGGTCACCGGGCCGGGCAACGTCTACGTCGCCGCCGCCAAGCGGCTCCTCAAGGGCGTGATCGGCATCGACGCCGAGGCGGGCCCGACCGAGATCGCGATCCTCGCCGACGGCACCGCCGACCCGGTGGACGTCGCCGCCGACCTGATCAGCCAGGCCGAGCACGACACGCTCGCCGCCGCCGTGCTGGTCACCGACTCGGCGCGGCTCGCCGACGAGGTCGAGACCGAACTGAAGACCCAGGTCGCCCGCACCAGGCACACCGAGCGGATCACCGAGGCGCTCGCCGGGCGGCAGTCCGGCATCGTGCTCGTGGACGGCGTCGAGGACGGCCTGAAGGTCGTGGACGCCTACGCCGCCGAGCACCTGGAGATCCACACCGCGGACGCCTCCGCCGTCGCCGCCCGCGTCCGCAACGCCGGGGCGATCTTCGTGGGGCGGCACGCGCCGGTGTCGCTCGGCGACTACCTCGCCGGCTCCAACCACGTGCTGCCGACCGGCGGATGCGCCTGCCACTCGTCCGGGCTGTCGGTCCAGTCGTTCCTGCGCGGCGTGCACGTCGTCGAGTACGACCGCGACGCCCTCGCCGAGGCCACCGCCCGCGTCGTCGCGCTCGCCGAGGCCGAGGACCTGCCCGCCCACGGCGACGCGCTGAAGGCCCGTTTCGATTGGGAGGTCCCTTCGTGACCTCGCTCGACGACCTGCCGCTGCGGGACGATCTGCGCGGCCGCAAGCCCTACGGGGCGCCCCAGCTGGACGTCCCGTACGCCCTGAACACCAACGAGAACCCGTACCCGCCGTCCGAGGCGCTGGTGAAGGCCCTAGGCGAGGCCGTCATGGACGTCGCCGGGACGCTGAACCGCTACCCCGACCGCGACGCCGTCGCGCTCCGCGAGGACCTCGCCGCCTTCCTCAACGCCGACACGCCCGGGATCGGCCTCACCGCCGGCCAGGTGTGGGCGGCCAACGGCTCCAACGAGATCCTCCAGCAGATCCTGCTCGCCTTCGGCGGGGCGGGCCGCACCGCGCTGGGCTTCGAGCCGTCCTACTCGATGCACCCGATCATCACCGGGGTGTCGGGGACGCGCTGGATCGACGCCTTCCGCGACGACGACTTCGGCATCGAACCCGCCCGCGCGATCGAGGCCGTCGAGGAGCACCGGCCCGACGTCGTGTTCCTCACCTCGCCGAACAACCCGACCGGGACCGCGCTGCCGCTGGAGGCGATCGAGGCCGTCCTGGAGGCCGCGCCCGGCATGGTCGTCGTCGACGAGGCCTACGGCGAGTTCCGCCGCCGGGAGACGCCGTCCGCGCTGACGCTGCTGGACGGCAACCCGCGGCTGATCGTCACCCGGACGATGTCCAAGGCGTTCGCGATGGCCGGGACCCGGCTCGGCTACCTGGCCGCCGACCCCGCCGTCCTGGACGCGCTGCTGCTCGTCCGGCTGCCCTACCACCTGTCGGCCGTCACCCAGGCCGTGGCCCGCACCGCCCTCGCCCACGGCGAGGAGCTGCTCGGCGGCGTCGGCGCGCTGCGCCGCGAACGCGACGGCCTCGTCGCGTGGCTGCGCGCCGAGGGGTTCCGGGTGGCCGACTCCGACGCCAACTTCGTCCTGTTCGGGACGTTCCCGGACCGCCGGAAGGTCTGGGAGGACCTGCTCGGACGCGGCGTGCTGATCCGGGAGGTGGGGCCGCCCGAGTGGCTGCGGGTCACCATAGGCACCCCCGAGGAGATGGCCGCGTTCCGCACCGCCCTGCTTCAATCGCGAGGGGGGACGACCCCCCACACCCCCCGGACCGACTTCGCCGGGAACAGTAAGGAGAGTCTGTGACGCGCAAGGGACGAGTCGAGCGGGGGACCAGGGAGACCCAGGTCCTCGTGGAGATCGACCTCGACGGGACCGGGCAGGTCGACGTCGCGACCGGCGTGGGGTTCTTCGACCACATGCTGGCCCAGCTCGGCAAGCACGGGTCGTTCGACCTGACCGTCAAGACCGCCGGCGACCTGCACATCGACAGCCACCACACGATCGAGGACACCTCCATCGCGCTCGGCCAGGCGTTCCGGGAGGCGCTCGGCGACAAGGCCGGAATCCGCCGCTTCGCCGACGCCTCGATCCCGCTGGACGAGTCGCTCGCGCAGGTCACCGTGGACGTGTCCGGCCGCCCCTACCTCGTGCACGTCGAGCCGGACGGCATGGCCCCGATGATCGGCCCCGAGTACGACACCACGATGACCCGGCACATCTTCGAGTCGTTCGTGTCGAACGCGCGGGTGGCGCTGCACGTCCACGTCCCGTACGGGCGCAACGCCCACCACATCGTGGAGGCGCAGTTCAAGGCCCTTGCCCGCGCGCTGCGCGACGCCGTGGCGTTCGACCCGAAGGTGCAGGGGATCCCGTCCACCAAGGGAGCCCTGTAGCCGTGGACATCGGCGACCTGCACTTCACCTACGGCAACGTCGCGCTCTTCGCGGTCGGGGCGTTCCTGCTGGCGGGCGTCTACAGCTTCGTCAAGCAGGGCCTGAAGATCGCCGCCCTGATCGTGCTCGTCCTCGCCGGCCTGGCCATCGCCGGGGGCGTGTCGTGGCTGTGAAGAACATCGTGATCCTCGACTACGGGTCGGGGAACCTGCGCTCGGCCGAACGCGCCGTCGCCCGCGCCGGCGCGGACGTGACGGTCACCGCCGACCGGGACGCCGCGCTCGCCGCCGACGGCCTCGTCGTCCCCGGCGTCGGCGCGTTCGCGGCGTGCATGGCGGGCCTGCGCTCGGTCGGCGGCGACCAGGTCATCGGCCGCCGCCTCGCCGGCGGGCGTCCCGTCCTCGGCATCTGCGTCGGCATGCAGATCCTGTTCACCAAGGGCATCGAGCACGGCGTCACCACCGAGGGCTGCGACGAGTGGCCCGGCACGGTCGACCGCCTCGACGCCCCGGTCGTCCCGCACATGGGCTGGAACACCGTGGACGTCCCCGGGGGCTCGGCCCTCTTCCGCGGCCTGGAGGACGCCCGGTTCTACTTCGTGCACTCCTACGCCGCCCGCCGCTGGGACCTGGAACCGGACCCGACCGGCCTCATCGCGCCGCCCCTGGTCACCTGGGCCGAGCACGGCGGCCGCTTCGTCGCCGCCGTCGAGAACGGCCCCCTGTGCGCCACCCAGTTCCACCCGGAGAAGTCCGGCGACGCGGGCGCGGACCTCCTCCGCAACTGGCTCACGTCCCTGTCCTGACCCCGCCACATCGCGGACGGTGATCTGTTAAGGCCTGACTCACCATGAAGCAAGCTCGCAGCACGGCAGGACAGGCCTTAACAAAAAGAAATATTGGCAATGAGCTCGCGGGAGCCGGCGGTCCGGGGCTAAGGTGGGTAGCAACAAAGACCGGCGGCCGTCTCGATCGAGACGGCCGCCGGGAGAGTACCTCTGTGCCTTGGGTGGCATGCGAAGCAGAGGCGGACCCAGGGCGTACGAGTGCACTATACCACATGACCTTTGCGTCCTCAGGGATGCCGAGCAGGCGGGAGATGCCGGTGAGCGTTGAAGAGCTTCGCTGGGCGCACGCCGCCTTCTCCTCGGCGAGGATGGCGCCCTATCTGGCCGCCAGCGGCGGCGACCTTGCGCAAGCGATGCGCCTGTACTGGTGGAACGTGGAGGCGTCCGCCGCCTTTTACGGCCCTCTCCATTGCCTTGAGGTCACGCTCCGGAACGCCTTGCACACCCAGCTCTACGGCAGGCACGGGCGCCCGGATTGGTGGGCGAACGCACGGCTCACCGATGAGGGACGGCGCAGTGTGGAGCAGGCCAGGTCGAAACTGCGGAGACGAGCGATGCGCGACCCGAGCCCCGATGCCATCGTCGCGGAACTCACCTTCGGGTTCTGGGTGTCGCTGCTCAGTCACCGCGCTGACCGGCATTTCTGGGTACCCGCCCTGCATCGTGCGTTCCCCGGGTACTCGGGACCGCGCCGCGAGCTCCACGCCGAGATGTACGAAGCTCTTCAGTTCCGTAACCGGGTCATGCATCACGAGCCGATTCACCACCGGGTGCTGGAGAAGGACCACGAAAGGGTGTTCCGGCTACTCGGTCACCTTTCGCCGGAGTGCGTGGTGCTGGCCCGGGAGCTGGACCGTATCCCGGAGGTGCTCCGACGACGCGACGATGTCTGCGCAGGCCGGCTCAGGCTGAGCTTCTGAAAGGACCCGGGATGAGGACCGAGTGCGTATCCCTGGCCGAAATCGCGCGTCGGGCGAGTGTCCAGCGGCCGGCTGTCTCCAACTGGAAACGGCGCCACACCGATTTCCCGGACCCCGTCGAAGGTGCTGAGGGCGACCTCTTCGACTCCGCCGAGATCGCCGCATGGCTGGACGGCCGGAGGATCCCGGTGAACGCGCTCCGCCCCGGCGAGCAGACCGGGACCACGTTCGGCGATCGCTTCCGCGCAGCGGCCGTCGGGGCGGACCGGGTACCGGCACGGCCGCAAGAACCGGCACCGTCGCGCACCTGGATCGCGGACGAGATCATGGAGATCCTCTGGCGCGTACGCGACTTCGCCGACCCCAGCGACCACGCGGATCTCGTGCTGACCCTTCTGTGCCACCGTTTCGTCGATCCAGGTGGCTCGGATCGGCTCTCTGAAGACTTGGCCGGCGTTTCCTCGGTCGATGCCGCTGACCTTTTTCGCTCGGCGTGGATCGACGGGATGCCCAGGGAAGTCGGCCTCCCCCTCGATCCCCCCTTGCCGCGTGACAGGGATCGTGCCGGTGAGACCATACGCGCTGTCGTGCGAGTGCTCGACGGCGCCGGGGACGTCCTGCGGTGGCGTGCGGACGCGGTGGCGCTGTACGGGGAGATTCTGGAACGGGTCCTCGACTCAGAGGGCCATCGCGGTGGGGAGTTCTACACGCCCCGGTCGTTGGTGCACCTGATGGTCGATCTCGTTGAACCGTCCGCGAAGGATCGGATCCTGGACCCTTCCTGCGGGACGGGCGGCCTCCTCGCCGCGGCAGCCGACCGGGCCGTCCCCGCCGGTGGACGGGAGGAGGCGGCACCGCCCCGGGCGACGGGACAGGCCCTGGGGGAGCGCGCCCGGTACCTGGCCGCGATGAACCTTCTCCTGCACGGGCACCTCGCCGACGTCCGGATCGGAGCGCTGGAAGCCCTCGATCACGGTCCCCGAAGCGATGATCGATACGACGTCGTGATCACCAATCCGCCGTTCAACCTTGCCCTCGGGGGCCGAGACGGAGGGGGTGCTCACCTGCCGTACGGCCCAACGCGGAACGCCGTCTTCGCGTGGCTGCAGCACGCCGTGGCGGTGTTGTCCGCGCGGGGACGTGCCGCCGTCCTCACTCCCCGGGGCGCGACGTTCAGGACGCAGCGGGCGGAGCGCTCGATCAGGACTGCCATGGTGGAGAACGGAGTGATCGATTGCGTCATCGACCTCCCCCCGAATCTCTTCGCGTCGACGGCGATCCCGGTGAGCCTGTGGATCCTTCGGAGGGGCGGGAGCGCCACGGACGGGCTCCTTCTGATCGACGCGTCCCGGCTCGGAGAGGCGCGGTCCCGGACTGTGCGGAAGCTCGGCGACGACGATCTTCGCAAGATCACCGAAACGTACCGTGGGTGGCGGGGTGGCCGGTTCGAGGGCGAGCGCGGTTTCGCCCGCCGCGCCGACCTGGAGATGATCCGGGCGCACGATCATTCGCTGAGCCCCCGTCTATACGTCGGGTCCGATGTCGTACCGATCGACACGGCATCGGCGGAAGACGGCGTCCTGCGGCACTGGGATGATCTGCAACGTCTCCGGGTGTGCGCTGCGCGGATCGATGATGAGCTTGGTAAGCGGCTCTGGGGTGAGGCATGACTGAGGGCCTGATCGGTCCGATCCCGGACGCGTGGGAGACCGCACCTCTTGGCGATGTATGCCAGATCCAGGCGGGTCTCTCGAAGCGGGCCGGGCGTGAATCGCCGGGTGGTGTGCCGCTGGTCATGATCGCAAACATCGCAAACGGGCGGATCACGGCGCATGGCCTGGCCCGCATCGACCTGCCGGGCGGCGCGAGGAAGGACCGCTATTCTCTCCGGTCCGGCGATGTGGTCTTCGCCCGCACTGGTGACCTGGGCCGTTGCGCGCTGACGACCGTGGAGAACACGGGGTGGCTCGTCGGTGGCGGATGCCTGCGGCTGCGCCCGGAGCCGCAGGTCATGGCGCGCTATCTCGTTCACTACCTGGAGCATTCGGAGGTGAGGGAATGGCTTCGGAGGGCCTCGACCGGGTCGGTCATCCCGAACCTGAGTGTCAGAACGCTCGCCGAGATGCCGGTGGCGGTGCCGCCCCTCGACGAGCAGAGGGCGATGACCGATATCCTCGGACTGCTGGACGAGAAGATCGCCGTCCATGAGGAGATCATCCGCTCGACCGTCGAACTCCGCGACTCGGTGTCGCGGCTCCTGTTCAGCGGTTCGCGCCCCCCGTTCAGCACGGTTCGATCCTGAGCATGTGACGGCGGGTCCGCCCCTGCTCGGGGAAACTCACCGGCCTCGATAAGGTTTCCGCATGACTCTGACGCTCCTTCCCGCCGTCGACGTCGCCGATGGCCAGGCCGTGCGCCTGGTCCAGGGCGAGGCCGGCACCGAGACCTCCTACGGCGCCCCGCTGGAGGCGGCGCTGGCGTGGCAGCGCGCGGGGGCGGAGTGGATCCATCTGGTCGACCTGGACGCCGCCTTCGGCCGCGGGTCCAACCGCGAGCTGCTCGCCGAGGTGACGGGGAAGCTGGACGTGAAGGTGGAGCTGTCCGGCGGCATCCGCGACGACGCGTCCCTGGAGGCGGCCCTGGCCACCGGCTGCGCCCGCGTCAACATCGGAACCGCGGCGCTGGAGGACCCCGAGTGGTGCCGCAAGATCATCGCCTCGCACGGCGACAAGATCGCGGTGGGGCTGGACGTGCGGGGCACGACGCTCGCCGCCCGCGGCTGGACCCAGGAGGGCGGCGACCTGTGGGAGGTCCTCGCCCGGCTGGAGGACGACGGCTGCCCCCGCTACGTGGTCACCGACGTCACCAAGGACGGTACGCTGCGCGGCCCCAACACCGGGCTGCTCCGCGAGGTCTGCGCCCGCACCGACAAGCCCGTCATCGCCTCCGGCGGCGTCTCGTCCCTGGACGACCTGCGCGCCCTGGCCGGGCTGGTCGCCGATGGCGTCGAGGGAGCGATCGTCGGCAAGGCCCTCTACGCGCAGGCGTTCACGCTCGAAGAGGCCCTGGAGGCCGTCAAGTGACCGTGGCCGTGCGGGTGATCCCGTGCCTGGACGTCGACGCCGGGCGCGTGGTCAAGGGCGTCAACTTCCAGAACCTGCGGGACGCCGGCGACCCCGTCGAGCTGGCCCGCCGCTACGACGCCGAGGGCGCCGACGAGCTCACCTTCCTGGACATCACCGCCTCCAGCGGCGACCGCTCCACGACCTACGACGTCGTCCGCCGCACCGCCGAGCAGGTGTTCATCCCGCTCACGGTCGGCGGCGGCGTCCGGACCGTCGAGGACGTCGACCGGCTGCTGCGCGCGGGCGCCGACAAGGTGTCGATCAACACGGCCGCGATCGCGCGCCCGGAGTTCCTCCGGGAGGCCGCGCACCGCTTCGGATCGCAGTGCGTCGTCCTGTCGGTCGACGCCCGCCGCGCCGGGGAGACCCCGTCCGGCTTCGAGGTGACGACCCACGGCGGCCGCGAGGGGACGGGCATCGACGCGATCGAGTGGGCGCGCCGCGGCCAGGAACTCGGCGTCGGCGAGATCCTGCTGAACTCCATGGACGCCGACGGCACCAAGGCCGGGTTCGACCTGGAGATGCTGCGCCGGGTCCGGGAGACGGTGACCGTGCCGGTGATCGCCAGCGGCGGCGCCGGTGCCGTCGAGCACTTCGCCCCGGCCGTGGACGCGGGCGCGGACGCCGTCCTGGCCGCCAGCGTCTTCCACTTCGGCGAACTCAAGATCTCCGAGGTCAAGACCGCGCTGAGCACCGCCGGTCACCCCGTCCGCTGAACAGAGGCCCCCGGATGACCATCGCGCTCGCGACCTGCTCGCTGCTGCCCGGCGGAAACGACGACATGCGCGCCCTGATCGCCGCCCTGGGCGCCGAGGGCCTCGGCGCCGAGCCCGCGGTCTGGGACGGCGACGTCGACTGGTCCCGATACGACCTGGTCGTCATCCGCTCCACCTGGGACTACCCCGGGAAGAGGAACGCGTTCGTGGCGTGGGCCGAGGGCCTGCCGCACGTCCTGAATCCCGCCGCGGTCATACGCTGGAACACCGACAAGCGCTATCTCCGCGACCTCGCCGACGCGGGCCTGCCCGTCGTCCCGACCCTGTGGGACCCGGAGGACGTCCCGTCCGACTGGCCCGAGTACGTGATCAAACCCGCCGTCTCGATCGGCTCCCGCGACACGGCCCGCTGGGGCCCGGGGGAGGAGGACGAGGCCAGAGCCCACCTCCATTCGCTGCGCGACGCGGGCCGGACGGTGATGGTCCAGCCGTACCTGCCCGCGGTCGACACCGCCGGCGAGACGGCGCTGGTCTTCTGCGAGGGCGAGTACGCCCACGCCGCCCGCAAGGCGCAGATCCTCACCGCGGGCGCGGGCGTCCAGGGCCCCGTCAGGAACGACCCGACCCGCGGCCAGATCACCGCGACCACGCCCACCGAAGCCGAGCTGGACGTCGCGCACCGCGCCCTGGCCGCCCTCCCAGGCGCCCCCGACCTCCTCTACGCCCGCGTAGACCTCATCCCAGGCCCGGACGGCACCCCACTGATCATCGAAGTGGAACTGACCGAACCCAACCTCTACCTCCCACACGCCCCGCCCAGCGCCAAGAAGTTCGCCAAGGCCATATCCGCCCGCCTTTAGCCCTGAACCGCTCGCACCGACATCAGCCGACGCCGCACCACGCAACGACCTCAACAGTCGCGATCGCGTCCGAAGGCAGGTTCGAGCCTGCGAGAACCTGATCGCGCAGCGAGCCCCCAGGGCGAGCAGGAGCGATGCAGCGATCGCACCGCAGTGCCCGCCGAAGGAAGGCCCTCTAGGGCCTGACGCCAAGGGCACTGCCATGAACAGGAAGCAGGATCGCGGATGGGTGGTCCGGGTCGTGGAAGAGTTCCTGGTGGGCCTTGACCGTTCGGGTCGCGGTGGCCAGGGGGTCGCCGGTGCCGGGGTTGGCGGCGACCTTGGGGTGGGCGCCGCTGGTGACGTGGACGCGGATGCGGTGGCCGCGGGCGAAGCGGTGACCGACCGGCCACAGCTCCATGGCGACGTGGCGGACGCCGTCGGAGCCGGGCTCCGGGGTGCCCGGGACGAGGCGCCGCATCCCCTCGCACAGGTTCAGGGACTCGCCCTCCGGGGTGACGTCGCACAGCCGCACGATGAAGTCGGTATGCTCGCGGTTCGAGCGGATGTGCAGGTCTGCGGCGACCGGGCCGATGACGTCCAGGTCCTCGTCGAGGACGGTGGAGGTATAGGTCAGCACGTCACGGCGGCGTTCCAGGCGTTTCTGGTCGGTGGACGGGCGGGTCTCGCCGAGCAGGGTGGGGCCGCCGAGGAACGGCGTGGGATGCTCCGGGTCGTACACGTAGGTGTCGGGCTCGGACTCGGGCGGCGCACCGGGGGACAGGGCGCCGGCGGGCTGCAGGTGCCAGCGTTCCTCGCGCATGCCGGGCACGGGCCAGTCGGGGAACTCGCGCCACTCGCCCGCGCCCGTGATGTACAGCCGGACCGGCTGCTCCCGCAGCTCGGACGGGTCGTCCAGCAGGTGCGCGCGGAACCAGGCGACCGACTCGCCGACCGATCCGCGCATCATCCGCTGGTCGGCGTGGAACCACGGGCCGATCGTCAGGTAGGGGTGCTGCCCGGCGGCGCGCAGCGCGGCGTAGTCCTTCATCTGCCACGGCAGGAAGATGTCGTACCAGCCGCCGGTCATGTTCACCGGCGCGGTGACCTGCGAGACGGTGGTGCTGAAGTCGCGCTTGTCCCAGAACGAGGTGTCGGGGCCGTTGACGAGCAGTTCCTGGAAGAACCGCTGCTGCCCGCCCGTCGCGAGCCGGTCGAGTTCGGCGATCGGACGTCCCGAGAGCGTGGCGCGGCGGGCGCGGCGCGGCGACATGATCCCGGTCGTGATGCCGGACAGGGAGCTCTTCATCCGGGCGGTGAGGTCCACCCAGATGAGCGTCGACTCCAGCGCGAACGTCCCGCCGACGTGCACGGCGTCGCGGAAGGTCGAGGCGGTGACCTGCATCGACAGCGCCTTGAGTTCGGGGCCGGCGTCGGCGGCGACGGCCCACTGCACGTAGCCGAGGTAGCTGGGGCCGTGCATCGCGAACGTCCCGCCGAACCACGGCTGTGATTTCAGCCACTCGATGGTGGCCAGGCCGTCCTCGCGCTCGTCCAGCGCCTCGAACACGCCGCCGGACCCGAACCCGCCGCGGACGCTCTGCACCACGGCCTGGAACCCGTGCGACGCGAACGCCTGCCCGCACATGAGCCCGAACGGCCCGCGCCGCCCGTAGGGGGAGCGGACGAGTACCGTGGGCGCCCGCTCGGCGCCCGCGGGCGCGTAGCGGTCCGCGAGCAGCGTCACCCCGTCGGCCGCCGGGACCTCGAGGTCGCGCTCGACCGTGACCCGGTGGGGGCCGTTCCGCAGTCCCAGCGCCGTGACCCCCAGCCGGCGCATCATTCCCACCCCTGCCACTTGATCGATCGTAATCGGCCCGCCGGCCGAGCAGGCGACCGAGGCAGGTGATGTGCCTCGCACACTCGCGGTCTTCTATACGATCGAGGACGCGCAAGGCGCATAACGGGATCTGACGGGCAGGCATCGGGGCCGCCCGCACGGAGGGGAGAAACGCACACGCATGGGCGATCTGAGCTGGGGACGCGTCATCACCGCCGGGGTCGTGCTGGCGGCCGCTCTGGCGATCGCGGTGTTCCTGCGTCTGCTGACCAGCCGGCTGACCAAGCAGGCGGGCAACACCCGGTCGCCGTGGGACGATCTCGGCGCCCGGCTGATCCGGGATCTCGCGGTGCCCATCTCGGTGATCCTGGGCCTCTGGATCTCGGCCAAGGTGCTGGAACTGCCGCGGGGCACGCTCGACGCCACGGCCAAGGTCCTCACCGCCGTGACGATCTTCGTGATCACGCTGTGCCTGGCCCGGCTGATCGCCGCCGGGGTCAGCTCGGTCGCGCTGGCCAGGCAGGGCGTCGCCGGCAACGTGACGATCTTCGCCAACATCACCCGGGTGATCGTGCTCGGCGTCGGCATCATGGTGATGCTGCAGAGCCTGGGGGTGTCGATCACGCCGCTGCTCGGCGCCCTGGGCGTCGGCGGCCTGGCGGTCGCGCTAGCGCTGCAGGACACGCTGGCGAACCTGTTCGCGGGCGTGCACGTCCTGGCGGCCAAGACCATCGAGCCCGGCGACTACATCAAGCTGTCCACCGGGCAGGAGGGGTACGTCGTCGACATCAACTGGCGTAACACCTCCATCCGGACGCTGTCGGACAACATCGAAGTCATCCCGAACATGAGGTTCTCCGACACGATCCTCACCAACTTCAGCCGTCCCGCACAGGACATGTACATCCTGGTGGACGCGAAGGTGCACTACGAGGCCGACCTGGACGCGGTCGAGGACCTCTGCATCGAGGTCGGCCGCGACGTGATGAAGGAGGTGCAGGGCGGGGTGGCCGACAGCGACATCTTCGTGCGGTTCAAGAACTTCGACGACGGGGCCGTCGGTTTCCACGTGATCCTGCGGTCCTCGGAGTTCGGCGACCAGTTCCGCATCAGCCACGAGTACCTCAAGCGCCTGCACCGGGCGATCCGCGACCGGGGCATCCAGCCGCCCTACTGGCAGCACCGCGTCTCCCTCGACGACAGGCCGGCCGGCAACGGCGTGCCCGTCCCGAGGGGAGTCCCGGGGGGAGAGGCGCCGCCGCGCCGGGAGGAACTGGCCCGCGACCGGGGGCAGGGCGGCGACGCCGAACCCGCCGGGGAGGGCGACGCGGCCCTCTGAGCGCCCGTCCGAGCGCCCGTCTGATCGTCCGTTGATCGTCCGTCCGGTCGCTCCGGTGCGGCCCGGTGCGCGGGCGCCAGGAACGGTCTACGCGGGCGGGGGAGTGTCGTCGCCGATGCCGTCCGCGGTGAGCAGGCCGCCGAGGCTGTCCTCCCCGTAGCGCAGGTGCTTCTCCAGGGAGACGAGCGCCCCGTCCTGGGGGAGCGTCCGGAACCGGACGTCGTCGGCCAGCGCCCTCATGATCAGCAGACCGCGGCCCTGCTCGGCCACCGGCTCCGGATGCGGGACGCGCCCGGCGTCGAACCCCGTCCCGGAGTCGATCACCTTGATCATGCAGCGGCAGTCCTGGATCGTGGCCCGCACCGTGTAGTCGGCGCCGTGCTCGGCGTGCCTGATCACGTTGGTGCACGCCTCGGTGAGCATCACCTCGATGTCGTCGCGGATCTCGTCCTCCACCCCGAGGGCGGTCAGCGCCGCGTCCAGCAGCCTCCGCGTCGCCGGGACGCTCGCCGCGTCCCGGGGGAGCAGGAGGTCGAGGCTGATCTCCACATTGTCTCCGTCCACGTTCCGTCCAGGAGAATCGTGCCCTTTCGGACACGCTCAAACATGGAACGGGACGCCCTGCCCCCGCCGGGCGGGCGGCTCAGCCGCTGGCGACGGCCGCGTTGTACTGGCGGACCAGCTTTCGGGCGGCCGCCGCCGCCGGGCCCGTCCGGGCCGTCAGCTCCTCGATGCGCCGCTTGTGCCGCCGCCGGTCCGGCCCCGGCAGGACGGTCTTCAGCTCGCCCGCCGCCGCCAGCGCGACCGCCGCCGCGTCGTAGCTGTGCACATGGGCCACCGGACGTCCCCGCAGTGCCGACGACGCCCCGCCCCACAGCGACTTCACCACCCGGGGATCCTTGACGATGATCTCCTGGCGGGGGATCAGCCCCATCACCCGGCGCGTCCGCACGCGGATCCACCCGTCGCGGACGAGCTCGTCGCGCACCTTGCCCGCCAGTGCCTTGCCGTCCTTGCGCACCCAGTGCTGCCACGACCGGGGCCGTGACTCGGTGATCTGCGCGAGCACCCCGTACGGATCCTCACCCGGCGTGCCAGGGACGGGCTTGCCCCGCTCCTCGCCGAGCCGGCCGTCGAGGTACAGCTCGGTCAGGGCGGCCGCGCGCAGCACGTAGCCGAGCTGCGTCCCCCCTTTGCTCATCTTGTGCTTCTTCAGGTCGTAGGCCAGCAGGTACATCCGCGCCGGCAGCGATTCCGGAACATGGACCATGACTATTCCTCGCCCCCGCCGGGCGGCGGGTCGTTCTCGTCCTCGGTGGTCCTGCGGGGGCGCCCGCGCCCGCGCATTCCCCGGGCCGACCCGGGCATCCGCCCGGCGTCGGCGAGCGCCCGCCGCAGCAGGAACTCGATCTGCGCGTTGGTGCTGCGCAGCTCGTCCCCGGCCCACCGGGCCAGCGCGTCGTGCACGGCCGGGTCGAGCCGCAGCAGGATCTTCTTGCGCTCAGTCACTGGTCGTGGGGGTCACTGGTACAGGCTTCCAGTGTTCACCACGGGCTGAGCGTCCCGGTCGGCGCACAGGACGACGAGCAGGTTGCTGACCATCGTCGCCTTGCGCTCCTCGTCCAGCTCGACGACGCCGTCCTCCTCGAGCTGGTTCAGCGCGAGCTGCACCATGCCGACCGCGCCCTCCACGATCCGCTGCCGTGCCGCGACGACCGCGCCCGCCTGCTGGCGGCGCAGCATCGCCTGCGCGATCTCCGGCGCGTACGCCAGCCCGGTGATCCGCGACTCGATGATGTCCACCCCGGCGGACGCGACCCGCTCGGACAGCTCCGCCGACAGCTGCGCGGTGATCTCGTCGGCGTTGTCGCGCAGCGAGATCCGGTCGGCGGCGTCGTAGGGGAAGCTGCCCGCGATGTGCCGGACGGCGGCCTCGGTCTGGAACGCCACGAACTCCACGAAGTCGTCGACCTCGAACATGGCACGCGCGGTGTCGGCGACCTGCCACACCACCACGGCCGTGATCTCGATCGGGTTCCCGTCCAGGTCGTTGACCTTGGCCAGCCCGGTCTCGTGGTTGCGGATCCGCGTCGAGACGCGAGGGCGGACGGTCAGCGGGTTCACCCAGCGGAGCCCGTCGTTGCGGATCGTCCCCTTGTAGCGGCCGAGGAGCTGCAGCACCCGCGCCTCGTTGGGCGCCACGGGCGTCAGCCCGGCCGCGACGACCAGCCCGGCGATCATGAGCAGCGTCCCGGCGGTGATGCCCGCGGCGAGGCCGGCGACCCCTCCGGACGCGACCCCGATGAGCACCACCGCGACGCCCAGCAGGATCAGCGCCACGGCTAGCGCCAGCATGGCCCAGCCGCCGCGATCCCCTGCCGGGCGCTCCGTGATCTTCGGGCGCGGCATGTCCACCTTCGTCGTCTCGTCGACCATGTGAGTTCTCCTCGTCTTCGTTATCACCAACCTAGCAAAGTGATATCACTTTTCCTAATGCGGGGGTCGGTCAGCGGACGGTGACCAGGTCGGGCTCCTCCTCCTCGGTGATCACCTTGGGAACGTCGCGGAGCGTGATGAGCGAGAACACGGCGACCAGCGCGGCGAGCCCGGCGCTGCACAGCAGGGCCGCGTGCATGCCGTCCACGAACGCGTCCCGGGCGGCGGCGCCGACCTGGCCGGCCAGGTCCCCGGGCAGGGTCGCCGCGGCCTGGAGCGCCCCGGCGATGGAGTCCCCGGCGGCCGACGCCGCCGGGCCGGGCACGCCCGCGGGCAGCTCCAGAACGCTCCGGTACACCGCGTTCAGCACGCTGCCGAGCACCGCCATGCCGAGCGCGCCGCCCAGCTCCATGCCCGTCTCGGAGATCGCCGACGCGGCGCCCGAGCGGTCCTTCGGGACCGACGCGAGGACGGTGTCGCCGGTGACCGTGAGCCCGATGCCCATGCCGACCCCGGCCAGCAGCATCGCGGGCAGCATCATCCAGTACGAGGTGTCCAGGCCGACCGTCAGGAACAGCGTGTAGCCGCACGTGGCGAGCAGCATCCCGGCCGCGACGACCCGGGCCCGGCCGATCGCCGAGATCAGCGGCGGCGCCAGCAGCGCGCCGCCGATCATGGCGCCTGCCGCGCCGGGCAGCCCGGCCAGGCCCGCCTTCAGCGGCGACCAGCCGAGCGCGAGCTGGAAGAACAGCGAGAAGATCAGTGACTGGGCGACCAGCGCGAACATCGCGAACATGTTGGTGACGACCGAGCCGCTGAACGCGGCGCGCCGGAACAGCCGGACGTCGATCAGCGGCTCGTCCAGCCGGCTCTGCCGGACCACGAACGCGGTCAGCGCCAGCGCGCCGGCCGATGCGGAGACGTAGATCCATCCCTGGTCCAGGCCGTGCGCGGCGGCCTCCTTGACCGCGTACACGATGCCGAGGACGCCGGCCACCGACAGCGGCACGCTGAGCAGGTCGAGCCGTCCCGGAACCGGGTCGCGCGACTCGGTCAGCAGCACGGCGCCCGCGACGAACGCCGCCGCCATGACGGGCACGTTGACCAGGAAGACCGAGCCCCACCAGAAGTGTTCGAGCAGCGCGCCGCCGACGACCGGCCCGAGCCCGACCGCGAGCCCGGCGACGCCCATGAACGCGCCGACGGCCGCCGTCCTCTCCTTGGCGTCGGTGAAGGCGCGGCGGATCAGCGACAGGCAGGCCGGCATCAGCGTCGCCCCGGCGACGCCGAGCAGGGCGCGGGCCGCGATCAGCAGCTCGGCACTGGGCGCGTAGGCGGTCAGGACGGACGCGGCGGCGAACAGCGCCATCCCGGCCAGCAGCAGCCTCTTGTGGCCGATGCGGTCGCCGACGCCGCCCATCGTGACCAGCAGCGCGGCGAGGGCGAACCCGTAGGCGTCCGCGATCCACAGGATCTGGGTGGACGACGGGCGCAGGTCCGCGCTCAGATGCGGCACGGCCTGGTTGAGGGCGGTCAGGTCGATGCTGGGCACGGCGGCGACCAGCAGGCAGGTCACCAGCGTGGCCCATTTGCGTGTGGAGGAATCCATGCACGCGACCGTCGCGGGGCGCGCTGACCGTCCGCGCACCGCCGGCTGACGGCGCCGCCGGCACCGGTCAGCGGTGCGTCAGCAGCGCGAAGGCCCGCGGGCGGGGGAGCGCGGCCGCTTCGGCGAACACCGCCTCGTACGCCGCGCCGCCGAGCAGCGCGCGGGCGGCGGCCGCGACCCGCCCGGCGTCCGGGTCGCCGGGGATCCGGCCGCGCCGCAGCGCCGCCGCGAAGCCCAGCAGCCGCGCCGCCCGCTCGCCGTCGCCCTCCGCGACCGCCACATCGGCCAGCCCGATGGCCGCGATCGCCTGGTAGGCGTGGATCGGGCGGTCGGACGACGCGTCCAGCGCCTCGTGGAACAGGTCCAGCGCGCGTCCGCGGTCGCCCTCGGCGGCCGCCAGCCGGGCCAGCCCGACGAGCGCGGAGCCCCGCACCTCGGCGGCGGTGAAACGCTCGGAGGTGCACCGGGCCAGCGCCGTCTCGTACAACCGCCGCGCCCCGGCGGCGTCGCCGCGCAGCCGGGCCACCTCGCCGAGCCCCTGGTACCCGCCGGCGATCTTCTCGGGGGCGCCCGCGCGCCGGGCCGGCTCCAGGCCGCGCTCGTACCCGGCGTGCGCCGCGTCCAGGTCACCGCCGTGCAGATGCGTGAGGGCGCGCTGGTAGAGCAGGTCGGCGGTGTCCTCCAGCGCGCCGAGCTGCTCCACCAGCTCCAGCGCCTCCTCCTGAAGCGCGAGTGCCCGGTCCCGGTCGCCGCGCAGGTCGGCCACCTGGGCGAGCGCGTCCAGCGAGCTGGCCGTGCCCCAGCGGTCACCGCAGGCCCGGAACCCCCGGACGGCCTCGGCGCACGCCTCCTCCGCGTCCGCCAGGTCGTAGTGGATCTGGGCGAGGAACCCGGCGCCCATGCTGAGCAGCGCCTTCGTCCACGGGTCGTCGCCGGTCTGGACGGCGCCGGTCTGGCCGGCGGCGTCCTGGCCGGCGGTGTCCAGGCCGGCGAAGAAGCCGTAGTCGGCGGCGGGCCCGGAGATCATCGCCAGCATCACGAGGGTGGCCGGGTACCTCAGCGGGCCCTCCACGCGGCGCAGCAGCACGGTCGCCCGGTCGAGCCACCCGGCCGCCCGCTCACCGGTGACGCCGCCCGACACCGCGTTGGTGGCGCACAGGGCGTACTCCTCGTACAGCCCCTCCGGCGGCTCGCCGACGACGTCCAGCAGCTCGGACGCCAGCGACGCGCCCTCGATGCGTCCCCTCAGCAGCCAGTACCACGTCAGCGACGCGGTCAGCCGCAGCGCCGTCGCCGGATCCCGGCGGACGGACCGGCGCAGCGCCGCGTGCAGGTTCCCGTGCTCGGCGGCGAGCACCCCGAGCCATTCGAGCTGTGCGGCGCCGCGCAGCCGGGGGTCGGCTTCGCGTGCCAGGCCGAGGAAGTACCGCGCGTGCGCCTCCTCGAACCGCTCCGTCTCACCGGCCTCGGCGAGCCGCTCCGCGCAGAACGCGCGGACGGTGTCGAGCATCCGGTACCGGTCGCCGCCGGCCTGCAGCAGGGACTTGTCGGCCAGCCCGGCGACCAGCTCGTCGGTGTCGTCGGTGTCGCCGAGGTCGCAGACGCCCATGGCCGCCTCCAGCGTGAACCCGCCGGAGAAGACGGTGAGCCGCCGCGCGAGCGTCCGCTCCGCCTCGTCCAGCAGGTCCCAGCTCCACTCGACGACCGCCCGCAGCGTCTGGTGCCGGGGCGCGGCCGTGCGGTCGCCGCGCGACAGCAGCCGGAACCGGTCGTCCAGCCGCGTCGCGACCTGCGCGACCGGGAGCGACCGCAGCCGCGCCGCCGCCAGCTCGATCGCCAGCGGCAGCCCGTCGAGGGCCCGGCAGATCCGCCCGACGGCGTCGCCCTCCATCACGAAGTCCGGCCGGACCGCCTCGGCCCGGTCGAGGAACAGCCGCACCGCCGGATACGCGGCGAGCTCCGCCTCCGTCGCGCCGTCCGGCGGCGGTTCCAGCGGCGGCACCGGCCACAGCGCCTCACCGGTGATCCCGAGCGACTCCCGGCTGGTCGCCAGCACCCGCAGCCCCGGGCAGGCGCGCAGCAGCCGGTGCGTGAGCGCCGCGACGGCCGCCACGACGTGCTCGCAGTTGTCCAGGACGAGCAGCAGCCGCCGCCCCTCCAGCCCGGTGATCAGCCGCTCCTCGGTGTCCGCCGGCAGGCCGGGCACCGGCCGCACCCCCGCCGCCCGGAGCCCGAGCGCACCGAGCAGCGCCTTGGGCACGTCACCCGGATCGACCGGCGCCAGATCGACGAAGCAGACCTCGCCGTCCTCCCGCCGCGCCGCCTCGACCGCCAGCCGGGTCTTGCCCGCGCCACCGGGCCCGAGCAGCGTGACGAGCCGCCCGGCCGCGAGCATCTTCCCGACCCGCCGCAGCTCGGTCTCGCGACCCACGAAGCTGGTGAGCTGCGCCGGCAGCCTGGGCCGGACGGTTTCGCCGCCTTCACCCCGCAGGATCGCCACATGCACGTCCGCGAGCTCCCGCGAAGGATCGGCGCCCAGCTCGTCGGCCAGGATCCGGCGGCCCTCCTCGAACACCGCGAGCGCCTCCGCCTGCCGCCCTTCCGCGTGCAGCGCCCGCATCAGCGTCGCGCGCGCCCGCTCCCGCAGCGGCTGCGCGTCCACCAGCTCCCGCAGCGCCGGAACGACCGCGCCGGCGTCGCCGTCCTTGACCGCGGCGTCGCCGTACTCCTCGACGACCGAGGCCCGCTCCTCGTCCAGCCGAGCCACCTGCGGCCCGGCGAACGGCGCCCCCAGGTCCGCCAGCGCGGGCCCGCGCCAGAGCGCGAGCGCCTCCCTGAACAGCCCGGCCGCCCGCGCGAACTCCCCGGCCGCCAGGGCCTCGCGCCCGCCGGCCGCCAGCAGCCCGAACCGGTGGACATCGACGTCGTCCGGATCGACGGCGATCCGGTATCCCGCCGGATGCCCCTCCACCAGGCCCGTGTCCCCGAGCCCCCGACGCAGCCGCGACACCTGCGACTGGAGCGCGTTCGCGGCACCGTCCGGCGGCTCGTCCCCGTACAGCCCGTCGATCAGCCGCTCGTGAGCGACGACCCGTCCGGCGTCCAGCAGCAGCATCGCCAGCAGAGCCCGCACCCTGGGCCCGCCCACCGGCACGGCGACCCCGTCCGCGCAGACCTCGACGGGCCCCAAGACGCCGAAACGCATGACCCGATTCTCCCGTATCCCTCGACTACGGTGGTGCCACCGACCCCGGAGGAGCACCATGAGCGAGATCCAGACCGTCACCGATTTCCTCTCGGCCCTGGAAGACCTCGACATCGACCGGGCCCTCACGTACGCCGACCCCGAGATCGTCTACCAGAACGTCCCGCTGCCGCCCGCGCGCGGCCTCCCCGCCGTCGAGAAGACGCTCCGCGCCATGGGCCGCTACGGCTCCGGCTTCGAGGCCCGCATCCACAACATCGCCTCCAGTGGCCCGGTCGTCCTGACCGAGCGCACCGACGTCCTGGAAGCGGGTGCGTGGCGCGCCGAGTTCTGGGTGTGCGGCACGTTCAAGGTGCAGGACGACCGCATCACCCTCTGGCGCGACTACTTCGACTGGACGACCGTCCTGGCCGCCTCCGCCAAGGGCCTGGGCGGCGTCCTCCTGTCGGCCCTCTCGCCCCGCCCCAAGACGACGTAACCGGTCCCCGCCGCGCGACCGGCCGGGGCACGCGCGCCCGCCGCTTCCGCCGGGCAGGCCCGGTACCCGACGCGCCAGACCCCGGTCCGGTGGACGGCGGCGTTCCCCCGGTCCCGTCTGCGTTCGCGAAAGAGACGGCAAAATCCGGTGTGATTCCCTGAAGTTTACGTTTCGGGCACCGGGTGCATTACCCGTGCGGTTCCAAGATGATCGAGGAATTGCGTCGCCGGAAAAGAGGGTGGCAATTCCCAAGGGGAACCAAGAAACGGGGGAAATGGGATGAGGCGTACTTTCGCGGCTTCGCTCGGCGCGGTCGTCGCAATCGCCGGGTTCGCGGCCTTCGCGCCTTCGAGCCAGGCGTCGGCCCCAGGCCGCGTCCACGTGGTGAAGCCGGGTCACTCGATCCAGAAGGCCGTCGACAAGGCGCGGCCGGGCGACGTGATCCAGCTCAAGGCGGGCCGCTACGACGGGGGAGTCCTCGTCCGCAAGCCGCTCACGATCCGCGGTGCGGGCAACAAGACCGTCCTGAGCCCGGGCAAGAAGGACCACTGCGCGAAGGTCAAGCAGCGCGGAATGGGCATCTGCGCGGTCGGCCGCGCCGGGCACCCGGTCAAGGACGTCACGGTCAAGAAGCTGAGCGTCCGGAACTTCAAGGAGACCGGGGTGTTCGGCTACTACACCGACAAGCTGACGGTGGAATACGTCCTGGCCATGAAGAACGGCGAATACGGCATCGCGGAGTACCGGTCCACCCGCGGAAAGTTCGCGCACAACCGGGTCGTGCACTCCGGTGAGCACGCCGGCCTCTACGTCGGCGACATCGCGAACGCGCACGGGACCGTCGTCACCGGGAACCACGCCTCCGGCAACGCGATGGGGCTGCTCGTCCGGCATGCCCGCAACGTCAAGGTGTGGGACAACACCTTCGTCCGGAACTGCACCGGGATCACCCTGGTCGACGACGGCCAGAAGGGCGGCCAGGGCAACACCGCGATCTGGAAGAACAAGGTCTCGAAGAACAACCGCAAGTGCAAGGCGCACGGCCCGGTCCCCGCGCTTCACGGCACCGGCATCCTGGCCTTCGGCGGCGACCACAACAGCATCCAGAAGAACGTGGTCAAGAAGAACAAGGGCAAGCTGCCCTACTCGGGCGGCATCGTCCTGAACCGCGGCGTTCCGCCGAAGAACCGCCCCGCCGAGCGCAACCTCATCAAGGCCAACCACGTCCGCGGCAACGCGCCGTACGACCTGGTCGACAAGAGCGGCAGCAAGACCAACCGCTTCCACGCCAACCGCTGCAAGACGTCCACGCCTCGCGGCCTCTGCTGAACGAGGACCGGCCGGGGAGGCCACGCCGGGAATCCACCCGGCGTGGCCTCCCGCAGAAAGGGCGCCCGGGAGCCGAACCGCCGCGCACACCGGGCCCGCCCACGCCATGATGGACCTCTGCCGAACCAGGGGAGGGCCATTGACGTCGACACCGGCCACACCGGCCGACGCGCCGGCCGCACCGGCCGCCCGCGCCCGCCACCCCGAACGCTGGCTCGCCGCCTGCGCCCTCTTCTACGGCCTCACCCACCACATCGGCTTCGGCCTCGCCGGACTCGGCACTGTGGGCGACACCCGGTGGGCCGACTGGGTCGACATCCTCACCCCCTACGCCGTCCTGCTCACCGCCGCCGCCGCACTCCACACCGGCCAGGCCGACCGCCGCAGCGGAATCGTCTTCCTCGTCGGCGCCATCACCTACGTCGAAGGACACGGCATCCACCTCGCCGCGAACTCCGTCGGCAACGACACCCCCGGCATCCCCGTCGTCCACCTCTGGGACGAAGTCGCCGGCCACTACATCTGGTACGCCGGGCTCGCCCTGGTCTTCGCCGCCCTCGCCCGCACCCTCGCGCACCGCCCCGCCCCGCCGTGGCCCCTCGCCCTCGTCCTCGCCCTCACGGTCGCCCTCACCTGGACCACCAACTCCCTCGAAGGCGGCACCGCCCTCATGGGCCTGATCATCGCCGCCGCCTTCACCGCGTGGGGCCTGCGAACCCGGCACCACCTGGGCCGCATCCTCATCCCCGCGTTCGCCCCCGCCGCCGTCGCCCTAGCCGTCTGGGGCATCTGGCACCGCGGCTTCCCCCAGCCGACCGACCTCGGCTGGCTCTGACCCGCCCGCCACGAGCGGAACGCAGGCGAGGACGTGCACACGCGCCGCGTCCTGTGCCGCCTAATGCGGAGACGCGGCGATCCGTGCGCGTTGGCTTTCGTCGTCGGAGAGGAACGACGCCAGCCGCTCCCCATGCTCGGTGATGGTGGTGCGGTCCTCGGGTGAAAGACGCTGAAGCGGGGTGACCACCACCGTGCCGTCGTCGATCGTCCAGGTCGCGGCGACTCTGCCGTCCACCAGGACGACGCGCTCGCCGGCGAACGAGAGGTTGCGGTCGGCGTCGTCGATGATGCGGCTGCGGTCGTGGTAGCCGAGGATCGCGTTGTCGAACGCCGGGAGGAACCGCACCGGTGCGGGCGTGTCGGGGTCGGGACGCGGCGCGCCGGGGAGGTCGAGCAGCTCGCGGCCGCGCTCGTCGCGGAAGGAGACCAGCTCCTCGCGTACCGCGGACACCGCTGCCGGAAGACCGGCCAGGCCGCACCAGGCGCGCAGGTCCGCCGAGGCCGCGGGCCCGTACGCGGCCAGGTAGCGCCGGACCAGCGCCTCGCCGACCGGGTCGGATCCGTCCTCGGGAAGTGGGGCGATCTCACCGCCGAGCCACGAGGGGATCGAGACGTGGCGCACTCCCGCCTTGGTGCGCCACAGCCCGCGCGGCGGGGCCTGCGCCAAGGGGACCAGCGAGATGAGCATCTCGCCCAGTGCGAGCCTTCCCGCCTCCGGCCAGCGTCCCTGCACGGCCTCCGCGAGTTCCCTCGTGGTGCGGGACTCGCCGCCGGCCATCACCTTACGGCCGGCCTCCGCGAGCTCGTCGAGATCCACCGTTTCGAGTTCGCGGCGGTAGATGCCCAGGACCCGCTGGCGGAACATGGCGTCGAAACGGAACCGCCAGGCGAGGACATCGCCGGCCGTGAGCAGGTGCACGGTGCGGCGCATCAGGTGGGTGCGCACCACGCGCCGCTCGGTCAGCAGGTCCGAGAGCGCCGACGGGGCGAACGCGCGCAGCCGGGACCAGAGCCCGACGAACGGCTCCTGCGGCTCCTGCGCCTGCAGCCCGCCGAGGTGCGCGACCGCATCGAGAACAGGCATGTCGGCGGGGTCGAGCAGCAGCTGCCTGGCGAGCGTCGCGCGGTTGAGCGCCCGGTTGTTCAGTACGGTCATGCCGCCACTCCACCACGTCCGTCGGACATCCGGGCCGCCTCTGCGGTCGGGAACGTCCGAGCCGCAACACGGCCGCGGTGACCGCACGCCGCGGATGCTAGTACCTCAGCTGGTGGAGATCGCGGCTCAACAGCCGGCACGGGGCAGCGTGCCATCGAGGAGGTAGGCGTCGACCGCCCTGGTCGCGCAGCGGTTGTGGGGGTAGGACCCGTGGCCCTCGTCCCGCACGGTCAGCAGGACGCCGACCCCCGCGCCCAGCTCGGCCGCCATGCGCCTGGCGCCCGCGTACGGCGTCGTCGGGTCGCCGGTGTTGGCGACGACGAGGATCGGAGAGGCGCCCTCCGCGCTGACGTCGGGGTTGGCGCGCTCGCCGTCGAACGGCCAGTCGGAGCAGAGGTAGACGTACCTGGACCAGGCCTTCCCGAAGACGGGGGAGGCCGCCGCGATCCGCTTGACCATCGCCTCGGACGCGGTGAAGCCGGGCCGCACGTTGGAGTCGGCGCAGGTGATCGCGACATAGGCGGACGTGCCGTCGCCGTCCGAGGTCTCGCCGCGGACGCCGAGCTCGGCCGCACCCACGGCGCGGCGCTGGGAGCCGTGGCTGTTGGTCTTCTCCAGCAACTTGCGCCCGGTGCCCCGCTCCATGACCTCGGTGAGCGCGTCCGCCAGGGGCCTCCAGCCTTCGCGGCCGAGGTCCAGGAAGTTCGCGATCGCGGAAGCGGCGAGGCCTCCGTCGAGTTCCTCGCCGCCGGCCGGTGCGGGCTTTTCGTCCAGCCTGCCCAGCAGCCGGACGACGTGCCGGCCGGCCTGCGCGGGGTCGCTGCCGGTGGGGCAGTCGTCGTAGGCGCCCGCGCAATGCCGGGTGAACCGGTCGAAGGCGAGCTGGACGGCCTTGACCTGGTTGAGGTCGCTCAGCAGGTGGTCAAGGGTCGGGTCGACGGGGGCTTCGAGCACGAGCCTGCCCACGTTCTCCGGGAACAGGTGGGCGTAGACGCCGCCGAGCGAGGTGCCGTAGGAGACGCCCAGATAGTGCAGCTTCTCGTCGCTGAGGAGATAGCGCATGAGGTCCAGGTCCCGCGCCGTGTGCGAGGTGCCGACGTAGGGCAGGAGCCTCCCGGAGTGCTTCTTGCAGGCGTCGCCGCCCCCGTACCCGTCCTTGCCGCATCTCACGGGGGCGGTCCCACCGACCCCCCGCGGGTCGAAGCTGACCAGGTCGTAGCGCTCGCCCAGCGAGGTGTAGTCGTCCGCGAACTCGGGGAGGCCGACGACGCCGGACCGTCCGGGGCCGCCGAAGTTGAGGAGGAGCGACCCGATCCGTTCCCGCTCCGGCCCGGTGGCCCCTTTCCGGATCAGCGCGACGTCGATCGTGGCGCGGCGGGGCCGCCGGTAGTCCAGCGGCGCCTTCATCGTGGCGCACTCCCAGCCGTTCCCCGGGGCCTTACCGCCCCCCTGGGCCGCGGACGGTGCCGGGCAGGCCGACCAGCGGAGCCGCTGGCCTGAGGTGAAGGCGGCGGGCAGGCCCGGCGGCGGGTTCGTCGCCTTCTTCTCGACCCGGCGGGTCGCCTCGCCGCCCTGGAACGGCCCCGGGCCGCCCCCGGCGACATCGCACCCGGCCCCCGCGGCCACGACCACGATGGCGAGCAGGCCGGCGGCGGAGCGCCGGCGCAGCGCGGCGGGCGCCATGGCGAGCCGCGAGATCCCGCTCCGCGCACGCACCTGCGAGTCTCCCTGCCCTTGACACCCCGGACGCCGGTTCCGGCTAGGACGGCAGGAGATGCCTCTCGTAGGCCGTGGCTACCGCTGCGGCCCGATCTTTGACGTCCAGTTTGGCGTAGATATGGGTGAGATGGGTCTTAACTGTGGCTTCGCTGATGAAGAGTTCGGCGGCGATCTCCCGGTTGCCGGTGCCGCGGGCCACCAGGCGCAGGACCTCCAGCTCGCGGATGGTCAGGGACTCGCCGCGGGGCTCGCGTACGCGGGAGACCAGGCGGGAGGCGATGGCCGGGGACAGGACGGTGCGGCCTTCGGCGGCGGCGCGGACGGCGTCGAAGAGGTCGTCGCGGGGGGCGTCTTTGAGGAGGTAGCCGGTGGCGCCGGCCTCGATCGCCGGGATCGTGTCGCTCTCGGTGTCGTAGGTGGTGAGGACGAGGACCTTGCAGGGCAGGCCGCGGCGGGTGAGTTCGGTGATGGCGTCCACGCCGCCTCCGCCGGGCATGCGCAGGTCCATGAGGACGACGTCGGGCCGCAGTTCTTCGGCGAGGGCCACGCCTTCGCGGCCGTCGGCGGCCTCGCCCAGGACCTCGAAGCCGGTGGTGGCGGCGAACATGCCGCGCAGGCCGTCCCGGACGACGGGATGGTCGTCGACGATCAGCAGCGTGATGTCAGCCATGGCGGATCAACGGTACGCGGGCGGAGACGGCCGTCCCGCCGCCGGGTTCCGACTCGATCTCCAGGGTTCCGGCGACGCGTTCGGCGCGTTCGCGCATGGCGGTCAGGCCGTATCCGCCGGACGGGCCGCGGGACGGGCGGGTGAAGCCGCGGCCGTCGTCGCGGACGTCGAGGGCCACCTCGTCGTCCATGTAGGAGAGGGTCACGCCGATGCGGTCCGCGCGTGCGTGGCGGGTGGCGTTGGTGAGGGCCTCCTGCGCGATGCGCAGGAGCGTGGCCTCGAGTTCGTCGTGCAGGGATTCCACCGTTCCGGTGACGGTGAGCTGGGCCCTGCCGTCGCTGATCTTCTTGAGCGCTTCGGGGAGCGTGTCGTGGTCCAGGTGGGTGGGCGCGAGGTCCTGCACGGAGCGGCGCGCCTCGCGGAGGCTCTCCCGGGCGAGGTCGGTGGCGCGGCGGACGTGCTCGCTGTCCTCGGCGGCCTGCAGCTGGGTGATGACGCCCGTCAGGCCCTGCGCGATGGTGTCGTGGATCTCGGCGGCCAGGCGGCGGCGCTCGTCGCTGACGCCGGCTTCACGGGCCTGGACGAGGAGCTGGGCGTGCAGGGCGGCGTTCTCGGCGAGGGCCTGTTCCAGCCGGGCGTTGGCCGATTCGAGTTCGGCGATGTTCTCGGCCTGGATGCGGGCCTGCTCCTCCTCCCGGCCGGCCAGTCCGCCGATGATGAAGACCAGCGCCGAGTTCAGCACGAACAGGCCGCCGAAGATGGCCGCTTGCCCGGCGCCCGACGGTGGGAGGCCGCCCGACTGGGCGCCGGACATGATGACCGCCGTGATCAGCAGCCCGGCCCGCGCCGGGCGCGCCGTCAGGTAGCGGTGGGAGTCGAAGTACCCGAACGTGGCGTAGACGCAGAAGAAGGGGTTCAGCCAGGACAGGGTGAACGCGACGACCGTGCGGATCCAGTAGTAGACGATGACCGGGATCTTGCCGGTGGCGTGGAGGCCCTGCAGGACGAGGGCGGTGACGACGAGGGTCGCGGCCGTCCGCTGCTCCGCGGCCGACATGCCGATCTCCGGGATCAGCAGCAGCGCCAGGAGGGTCGCCAGAGCCAGCAGGCCGAACGGTCCCCAGCGGAAGAACCGGTCCCACTGCTGCTGAATCGTCTCCATGGATCTATGGTGTCCTATTCCCAGCGGAACCAGCGCGCGGCGGCGGCGATCAGGACGGCGGACCAGGCGGCGATGACGCCCAGGTGCGTCCAGTCGGGCCAGCCGCCCCCGCTGGCCTGGCCGAGGGCCTGGGACGCGGCGCCGAACGGGAAGTACTCCACGACGCGCTGCAGCACGTCGGGCATGGCCTGGACGGGAATCCAGACGCCCGCCAGGAACATCGTCGGAAACACGACGATCATGCCGGCGACGTTGGTGGCCTTGGCGGTCCGCGTGACCGCGGTGATCGCCGAGCCCAGCGCGAGCGCGCTGAGCGCGCCGAGCAGCAGCACCGCCAGGTAGCCGGGAATGTGGCCGGGCAGCGCCACGTCGAACGCGACCCGGCCGACGGCGATGGCCAGCAGCGCCGACCCCAGGGCGGCCGCGAAGTGCAGGACGATCTGCGCCGCCAGCAGCGAGGCGGGCCTTACGGGCGTCGTGGACATGCGGCGCAGGATGCCGTGCTCGCGGTAGCCGGACAGCACCGGCGGCAGCGCCATGAGCCCGGCCATGATCATGGCGACCAGCACGGTGACCGGGACGTACACGTCGATGACCCGGTTCCCGCCGAGGCCGGGGTCCGGCTCCCGGAACGAGGGGATCAGGCCGAGGATCCCCAGCAGGATGCTGGGGAACAGGACGATCCAGAACAGGCTGAACGGCTCGCGGAGGAAGAGCCGGAACTCCGCTCTGACGACGGCGGTGGATGCGGACACGTCAGTTCTCCCGGTCTTCGGTGAGTTCGAGGAAGGCGTCGTCCAGCGTCGAGTCGGTGACCCGCAGCTGGTGGGCGGTGATCTTGTGGCGGGCCAGCAGAGAGATGACCGCGTTGACGGTCGTGTCGGTCCCCTGGACGGTGAGGCGGCCGTTGCGGCGTTCGATGGTCGCGGCCTCGGGCAGGTAGGCCAGGTCGCCGTCGTCCAGGGGCCGGGACGGGGAGAACGAGATCACGGTGCCGGCGGCGCTGCGGCCGACCAGCCCCTCGGGGGTGTCGAGGGCGACGATGCGGCCCCGCTTGAACACCGCGATCCGGTCGCAGAGCCGCTGGGCCTCCTCCATGAAGTGCGTGACGAGGAGCACGGTGACGCCGGAGTCGCGGACCTCCTCGATCAGCTTCCACGTCTCGCGGCGGGCGCGCGGGTCCAGGCCGGTGGTCAGCTCGTCCAGCACGACGACCCTGGGGCGGCCGATGAGGGCGAGGGCGATGAAGAGGCGCTGCTTCTGGCCGCCGGACAGCTTGCCGAAACGGGTGGTGAGCTTCCCGGTGATCCCGAGCCGCTCGGCGAGCTGCCGCCACTCCGCCGGTTCCGGATAGAACGCGCTGTAGAGCTCAAGGGCCTCCCGGACGGTCAGCTTCTCCTGGAGCTCGCTCTCCTGGAGCTGGACGCCGAGGATCCTGGTGAGCGCGGCGCGGTCGGCGCGCGGGTCGAGGCCGGCCACGCGGACGGCGCCGGCGTCGGGCTTGCGCAGACCCTCCAGGCATTCGACGGTCGTGGTCTTGCCCGCGCCGTTGGGGCCGAGGATCCCGAAGATCTCCCCCTCCTCGACGGTGAACGCGACGCCGTCCACCACTGGTTGGCCCCCGTAGCTCTTGCGGAGGCCGTCGACTTCGATGATCGCCATGTCGCAAGCATCGCCGGGGGCGGCTCCCGCCCACATCGCCCAGGCCGCCCGTCCCGCCATCAGCCGATCGGTTGACCCCGCCCTACGACCGGCGCTGCGCTATGCGAGCCCGCCAGGTCCGGACCGCAGCGCGGCCTCGTGGTGCGCCGCACGTGTTTTTGTGAGCTAGCACAAACTTGCCAGCATTTCCTGTCGTGGTTGTGACAAGCCTTGAGGTGTGTCTTCGAGGACCATCACCGGCATGAAACGTGCATGGATGATCGGAGCCGCGGCCGCCCTGGTCGCCGGGCTGGCGGCCCCCGCCCACGCCGCCGAGCGCCCCTGGCGGACGATGCCCGCCCCCTTCGGCCTCTGGCCCCAGAGCGGCCTGACCGACGTGACGGCCCGGGGGCCGCAGGACGTCTGGGCGGCCGGGTTCGAGGGCCACGCGTGCGTGGAAGTGCCCATCACCGGCGGCGTCCCACTGAGGCTCTGCAGTTCCAACGCGATCGTCCGCAAGTGGAACGGCTCCTCCTGGGAGAACCGCAACCCGCCCGGTCTATGGAACATGAAGGTCCGGGATCTGGAGTCCTCCGCCTCCGGGGACGTCTGGCTCTCCGGCGAGAAGAACAACGGGGCGTACCTGGCCCGCTGGGACGGCTCCGGCTGGTCGCGGGTCACTCCGCCCGAGCCGTGCGGGTCCGCGACCAACCTGCGGGTGGCGCCCGTCGGCGACGCCGTCTGGGCGTCCAACGGGTGCCTGGCCAGATGGCGGAACGGCACGTGGACCGCCTACGACACCGACTTCTACGTCCACACGATCCACCCGGTGAGCGACACGGAGCTGTGGGCCAGGGGCACCGACCTGCCCTTCCGGGACGTCATCGCCCGCTGGGACGGCGACACATGGGTGGAGGCGGACGTCCCCGAGGGCTACACCTTCCTCCTGGCGGCCGGCCCGCAAGGCGCCCTGCTGAGCGGTCCCGGCAAGACCGAGTTGATGCTCGGTACCGGCGGCACCTGGACGGCGATTCCGAGGCCGCCGTCCTCCGGCGGCTATCGCGTCGGCGAAGACGGCGCCCTGTGGTCGGCCGACGACCCCGACGACCCCGACGAGCCCGGCGCCCGCTTCTACCGCTTCGACGGCCGGACCTGGCAGTCCACCCCGATGCCCGCGCTCGCGCGGACGGGCTTCGGCGACACCGATCGCGGCGGCTTCGACCTCACCGGGATCCCCGGCACGAACGGCGCCATGGTCGCGGTGGCCACGGCCGAAGACGGCGGCCCCCTGGCGATGACCGACCTCCCGTGACCGGACGGGAACCCGCGTGATCAAGTCCGCCTCCGATGGCCGGATGCGGACGCCGTGCGGTGGGGACGCGACCGGCGCCGGCGGCATCTTGAACACTGGGTGACCGGCCCGTCGGGGATGCGAACGGGACCAGGGGATGGGGGAAGATGGAGCCGCTGCGTCCCGCCCTGCACGTTCTGAGACACTGCACGTTCCGAGACGCCGTCGCCCCGATCCGCCGAACGGACGAACATGTACGCACTCATACCCATCCTTGCCTGCAGCGGGATTCTCCTGGCCTTGGGCTGGTTGCTGGTGCGTGACTGGTGGAGTCTGGCCCGCCGGGGCACGGCGGCGACCGGCCTCGTCGTCGAGTACCGGAGGCGGGGTCCGACGGAGGTCGCCGGCAAGCAGATCACGGCCATCTTCGAGTTCGCGACCGCCGAAGGCCGTTCCGTCGAGGCCGTCAGCTACACGCGCACCCTGAGGACGCCGCGCCCAGGGGAGGAGGTCCCGGTCTTCTACGACCCGGCCGACCCCGCGGAGAAGGCCGACCTGGCCAAAGTCCTCCGCTTCAAGCTCGTCGCCGGCTCCGCGCTGCTCGTGCTCGCGACGATCATGCTGGTCGCGGGCACGCTCAGCGCCTTCGGCTTCTGACCCCGCGCCGTCGCTGGGCCGATGGGTCAGCGATGGGCCGCGATGAGGCGTCGCATTGCGGCATGGGCGGGTGGGCCCCAGGTGGGCTTGCCGCCGGGCCGGCCGTGGACGCCGGCGTCCGCGATGAGGATGCCGCTGAGGGCGCGTAGCACCGCCCATCCGCGGGCACGGCGCAGCGTCGCGGCGTCCGGAGTCGGCTGGTAGGCGCCATGGAAGTGGCCGGCGGCGCCGTCCGGCAGCAGGATCCAAGCGGCAGCAAGATCGCAGGCCGGGTCGCCCGCGAAGAGGTCACCGAAGTCGACCACCCCGCAGATGGCGCCGTCCGCGGTGAGGACGTTGGCCGGATGCAGGTCGCCGTGGAGCCAGAGCGCCGGGCCGGACCAGTCGGGCGCGGCGGCGGCGTCCTCCCAGACCGCGCGGACGGCGTCAGGATCGGGGACGAGTCCCAGCTCGGTGGCATGGGCGAGCTGCTCGGCGAAACCCTCGGAGTAACCGGCCAGCGGCCCTCCGCGGCCCCGACCGGCGGGCGCTTGCTCGGGGGCGGCTTGGTGAAGTGCCGTGAGGAAGCCGGCGAGCGCGGCGGCCGACTCCGGAGCACGCGTGATAGGGGCGCGGTCGGCAGGCGCGCCCGGCACCCACGTGGTGACGATCCAGGTTCGCGGATACCGCGCTGACGGCTCGCCGAGGCGCTGCGGAATGGGAACCGGCAGCGGAAGGCTAGGGGCGAGTCCGGGTACCCAGGTGTGCTCCTTGCGCAGCAGCTCGTCTGCGGACTGCGTCGCCCAGGGCAACCGGACGGCGAGGTCGTCGCCGATTCGCCACAGCTGGTTGTCCCAGCCACGCGCGCCGAGCCTCACGGGGCGATCGGCCAGGTCGGGGTGCTGGTCGCGCAGCAGACCCCGCACCAGCTCCGCGGTGATCTCGATCTCGACATGCGTCATGCGGGACAACAGTAGCCATCCCCGATTCGCCAACACGACAGACGATGATCAGGGGTGTTGCCCAGGCGTCACCGGCTCTTGTCTCGGGCTTCGTCGAGCGAGCGCCGTCCGGTGATTACGAGGAGGATGTCCTTGGAGGTCATCGCCACGACGGTGGATCCCTCGCCGACGACCGCGCCGGAGTCGGTGGCGGCCAGTTTCCTCCCGGCGAGGTCGACCCCGAAGTGTTTCAGCTGCCGGGTCGTGTTCGATGCCAGGACCAGGGCGAGCCGGTCGGCCGATGCCGGGGGCAGGCCGAGCGGCTCGGTGAAGTCGAGGCCGTGGATGACGTCGTGGCTGAGGGCACCGGCCTGCCCGCCGCCGGGCGGCTGCCAGGGGTGGTCGATGTTGCGCTGGAGAAGGTCGAGGAGTTCGGCCTCGCTCATCGCCCGGGCCGCCGACCGGGCGTCCCGGTCGGCGTACCTGCGGAACGAGAACCCGGCCCGGACAAGCCCTGCCATCATCCCGATCGGCTTGGTCCGGAACGGCATCGTCATGTGGGCCACCACCTCGCGGGTCCGCCAGCCGTCGCACAGGGAAGCCATGTCCCACTGCTCCGGCGTGAGGTCGCCGAGCAGGCCGGCGAGCCGCTTCCGCTCCTCGCGGGTCTCGCTGATCAAGTGGGCCGAGGTCGTCATCGGGCTGTCCTTCCGCGTCGTCGGGTTTCATCGACTTGTACGACGCGTCGGGCCAGGACTCATCGGTCACACGGTGACCTGCTCCGCACCTCGGAGGGACTCCGGGAGGCCGAACTCGGCGAACCTGTGCTGTGTACCGAGGAAAGTCACCAGGTGGGCGATATGTCCGTCTCGTATGTCGACCGATACGAGCGCGAACGGGCGAAGGACGCCGTCGTCGCCGGGCCGGTACTGCCCGAACCCCGGGGCACCGTTGATGCGGCAGGGCACCAGTCGCGCGCCCGCGCAGGAGTCGCTGGTCCCGATGACCGCGGCGATCTTCCGTGCGCCCTCCAGCCGCCACTGGAACGGCGGCATCGACGCCACCGCGTCCTCACGCATCACCGCGGTCAGTCCGGCGATGTCATGGGTCTCGAAGGCGGTCACGTACCGGCGCAGCAGATCACGCTGGCCGGCGTCTTCGGGGTCGTAGGTGTCGAAAGGGTCGGGCCGGTCGGCGTCCAGCGTGGCCCGTGCACGCTGCAGCGCGCTGTTCACCGCGGGCACCGTGGTGCCGAGGATCTCGGCGGTCTCCTGGGCGGTGAACACCAGGACGTCACGCAGCACCAGGACGGCCCGCTGCCGGGGGGCGAGGTGTTGAAGCGCCGCGATGAACGCCAGCCGGACCGTCTCCCGCCCCAGGACCACGTCACCGGGGTCCTGGCCGCCCAGCAGCCGCGAGTCGGGCATCGGCTCCACCCACGCCTCTGGCGGAAGCGGCGCACCGAGATCCGAGTTCTGGGCCGACGCCACGTCCATGACCAGGGCCCGCCGCTTCGCCGCCCGGAGCATGTCGATGCAGACATTGGTGGCGATCCGATGCACCCATGTGCTCAACCGGGCCCTGCCCGGGTCGTACTGGTCCCGCTTGGACGATGCTCGGATCAGCGTCTCCTGCACCGCGTCGTCCGTGTCGGCCGAAGAGCCGAGGAGCCGGTAGCAGTAGCCGGACAGCGGGACGCGCAGAGCCTCCAGATCCTCGATCGCCAACTCCCCTTCCCGCACGAGCCACCTCCATCGACCGGCCGCGACGTCCCACCCGAAGGCTAGCTCCCGGCAACCGGCCGCGGCTCCCGTCCCGTGCGGGGTCAATCTCTTCCTTACTGTAACGAACCGGTGTGGTTTGGTTACGATTCCTGGGTGTCTGCCTCGACTCCCACCCGGCGTGAGTTACTGAAACGCGGCGGCCACCGGTGCGCGATGTGCCAGCGGTCTCTGGTGATCGACGCCGGGGCCGGGGGAGACGAGTACAACATCGCCGAGGCGGCGCACATCGTCGCGGAGAGCCCTGCCGGCCCCCGGGGTGCCGCCGGCCGTCCGGCGGACATCGACGGCATCGACAACCTGGTGCTGCTCTGCCCGTCGGACCACCGCACCATCGATAAGGGCGCCGGTGATTGGCTGTGGCCGTCTGAGAAACTGCGCCGGCTGAAACGCGACCACGAGTCGTGGACGGTCGTCATGGACCAGCGGCCACCGCTCCAAGCGCAGAGCCGCGGGAAACGGAAGCGGACGCCCCCGGGCCCCGGCGACGTCGTCCTGGTGGACGACGAACCGTACCGACTCTGCGGCGAGGCGGGCCGCGCGCCGGATGTCGCCGGCCACGTCGAAGGCGCCTACGAGACCGTGTTGCACGACGACGGCTCGACCTGGTGTCAGGGGCACGCGTACGGCGAGGGCTCCACGGAGGGCCACGCCTGGGTGCGCCGCTTGGAGGCGTCTCCCGGCACCGGAGAACTGCGGGCCATGCTCGCGAAAGAGATCGAGCTGCTCGTCGAAGTCCCCGTCCTCCCAGGCATGCCGCGTCTCCTGGGCGTGGAGATGACGGCGGAGGCCATCACGCTCGTGACGGAGATCCGGTCCCCGGTATCGGTCCGCGGCAGGCTCACCCGGACGCGGCCGATCCCCGGACGCGATGAGCTGATCTTGCTGGTGGACGCGCTCCCGCACCTGTGCGAGGCACTCGGGAGCCTGCACGACCGCGGCCTGGCCCATCGCGCGCTGGGCCCCGGGACGATCCTTATGCCGAGGCCGGGCCTGCTCATGCTCCGCGACCTCGGTCTCGCCGCCGCCGAGCCCCGGGTGGGGGAGCGGGACGACCGCTACCACGCACCCGAGCAGGCGGCGGGCACGACGGTTCCGGGGCCGCCCGCCGACGTCCACCGGCTGGCACGGATCCTGTTCGAGCTGATCACCGGACGTCCGGCGGGCCGTCGTGAACGGCAGGCGGCGCCGTCCGTCCTGAACCCTGACATCCCGCCCGCCTGCGACCCGGTTCTCCGGGACGCCCTGGCCTCCGACCCGACACGCAGGCCCGGAATCGGCACGTTCGCCGCCGATCTGCGGGCGGCACTACGCAACCCCCGACCCGCGCGGCCACCCGGACAGCACCGGAACTGAGCCCGCACCCGACGACGGCCGCAAGGGAGGACGCGGTGCACGACCATGTCGACCTGCCGAGACCGGTTCATCTCGTCTCATCGCTCCGCTTCGTGGAGAGGCTGACCGAGCAGCGCCACCGCTACCCGCGCCTCCCGGACCTGCCCGGCATCCGCCGGGACCTGCGCGAGGTCGCCTCCAGAGGTCCCGTGCCCGCCCGGGTGGAGCGCGGCCGCAACGGGCGCGAAGACTTCCTCAAGCTCTACATCGACGGCCGGTACGTCCTGACCCTGAACGTCACCAGACGCGGCAACGGATACTCGGTCAGCGGCGCGTACCCGATGGGCTTCGAGCACCACGACGAGATCGTCCGGGGCGCGTTACGCCTCCGCACACCCGCGTGGATCTACCACGACCGTATCCAGGACCTCCCGGTCGACAACGACGCCGGATGGGACTTCCTGCGCGAACGGTGGCGGCAGGCCGGCGCCGGCGCGACCGCGCCGGCCCCATCCGCCGCCACGATGCCGAAGCCCCACGAGGAGTTCCTCGACGCCCTGGACGCCGTCATCGAAGAGGGCCGCCGCGCCGAGCTGGCCGCCACCGAGACCGACGGCATGATCTCCTACCGCCGGGTGGACGCCTCCGCCGCGCGCCGCAGGTCCGCCCGGAGCATCCACGACTTCCAGCTCGTCGGCACCCGCCGCCCGCTCGTCGGCACCCGCCTGCACGTCCGCGACCGACCGGACCTCCGCGGACGGGTCGACCTGCTGCGCGGCACCCTGATGACCGTCCGCTTCGAACGCCCCGTGGACCTGGACGCGATCCCGAAGGTGGGCGCCTTCACCGAGTCGCCGTCGGACATCCCCTTCAAGCGGCAGGCGGAGGCCGTCCGGATGCTGCGCGACAGAGAGGCCGCCAACCCCCACCTGCTGGACGTCCTGGCGGGGCACCGGTTCCGCCCCTACACACCGGCGGCGGCCGAGCCGGCCCGTGCTCTGGATGAAAGCCAGATATCGGCGTTCCGCAAGGCCGTCGCGGTCCCCGACGTCGGGCTGATCCTGGGCCCGCCGGGTACCGGCAAGACCCGCACCATCACCGAGATCGCCCGAGCCTGCACCGCGTCAGGGGAGCGGGTGCTGATCACCTCCTACACCAATCGCGCGGTCGACAACGTCCTGCAAGAACTACCGGACGACATGGTGGTGCTGCGGGTGGGCCGCGAAGACGGCGTCACGCCCGGCTGCGAGCATCTGACGCTGGACGCGCAGGCGGCGACGCTCCAGGGGGAGATCCTCCGCCGGACCGAACCCGCCCTCCGCGATTACGTGCCCGCCGGGAAGGGCCGGGGCGAGGCGGACACATGGCTGCGGCAGCTGGACGCCTCCATCGCCGGGCTCCGCGAGGCGGACGCGGCCGAACGGCGCAGAGCCGGCCTCCTGGACGACCGGTCCGCCCAGCTCACCGCAACGGTGGACGAGCGAGCACGCCGCCTGACCGCCGCCGCCGACGAACACCAAGGTGCGCTCGCCGGCCACGACGCGCACCTGGAGGCCCTCACACGGAGCCGGGACCGCGCCGCGGCCAGAGCCCGGCGCCCGCTCATCGGCCGCCTCCTGCGAAGACGAGTGAACCGCCTCGCCGCCGAGCACCGGCAGGCCCGCGCCGAACGCGAGCAGATCCGGGACGCGCTCGCCACCGTCCTCCGGGACCGGGACGGCGCCGAGGCCGAGGCCCGGCAGATCGTCGCCACCTCCCCCCAGCTCCTGAAGCTCCGCAGCGCACTGGACGACGCGAGGACCCGATCCCACGACCGCGCGCAGACCGCCGTCGACGACGCCGAAGAACTGCGCGCCCTGATCAAGGGCGCCCCCGTCCCGCCCGCGCCCGGCCCCTCCCTGACGGCGCTCGACGCGTTCCGCGATCGGGCCGCCGATGCCCTCGACCTGATGCGCCGCCGCCTGGACCTGCTGACCGAATGGCGCGCCCACCTCGGCAGCCGCACCGAGCAGCTCTACCCGGAACTGGCCCGCTACGCCGACGTGATCGGGGCGACGTGCATCGGCGCCGCCACAAGCCCCGAACTCCGCGGGCTCGACTTCGGCCTCGCCGTCGTCGACGAGGCCGGGCAGATCAGCACGCCGAACGTCCTCGTCCCGCTGGTGCGGGCACGCCGCGCCGTCCTGGTCGGCGACCACAACCAGCTCCCGCCGTTCGTCGACCAGCAGGTCGAACGCCGCGCCCGCGACGACCCCCGCGCGCTCGACCTCGTCACCAAAAGCGCGTTCGAGCTGCTGTTCCCCGGCGTCCCGGACGGGCACCGCGAGATCCTGCGCTACCAGCGACGGATGCCGCCGGTCATCGCGCGGTTCGTTTCCCAGCACTTCTACGGCGGCTTCCTGGAGTCGGCCGTCGAACGCCCGCACCGCGACGCCCTGTTCGCCTCTCCGCTGGTGTTCGTCGACACCGCCCGCCTTCCTCAGCGCACGCGTCACGAGCGCGCCCCCCGCCCCGGCGAACGCTGGGCCGACAAGGGCTACGCCAACGACACCGAGGCGGGCGTCATCTCCGACCTCATTGCCCACTACCACGGGACGGTCGCCGACTGGGCGGCCATCCTTCCCTACCAGGCGCAGGTCGGCCTGGTCACCGAGATGCTCGCCGGACGCCTCGCCGACGAGGAGGCGGCCGCCGCCGGGGTCGGCACCGTCGACTCCTTCCAGGGCGGTGAACGCGACCTCATCGTCTTCGGATTCACCCGCAGCAACGCCACCGGTGGCGTTGGCTTCCTCAACGAACTGCGCCGCGCCAACGTCGCGTTCTCCCGCCCCCGCAGGCTGCTGATCCTGGTGGGCGACACCGCGACCCTGACCCAGGCCCGCGACCCCGCCTTCCGCGCCATGGCCGGGGCACTGCTCGACCATGTCCGAACCAGCGGGGACATGCACGACGTCCGCGAGATCCAATCCCTGATCGCCCGGGAGGGGGAACGGTGAGAGAACCGCTCTACGACCCGGCCCGCGCCTTGGAGGACGTCGCGCTCATGCCTGGTCTCCGGCCAGTGCGCCTGCACCGGATAGCGCTCCCGCTGTTCGCCGTCGAGATCGACTCCGTCGTAGAGGCCCGCGAGCCCTACGAGTTGCTCGACCGCTTCGCCGGCCGCGCGATCGCCGAGGCCCGGCTTGACACCGTCCCGGACATCGCGGGCTTCCTCGGCCTGGACGAGGCGATGGTGGACCGCGTCCTGCGCTTCCTGGGCGGCATCGGCCACGTCGTCTCCCGCCCTGACGGCACCCTGGCCCTGACCGACCTCGGCGCCCGCTCCGTCCGCGACGGCACCCGCTACGTCTCCAAACGCGACCGCCAGAAGCTCTACTTCGACGGCGTCCTGGGCGAACCCCTCCCCGCCGCCTACTACGGGCGCAGAGTCGTCGTCTGGGATACCGCCCAGGCCGCTGAACAGAAGTGGCACCGCCTCATGAGCCACGCCTGCGCTTTCCGGGACGACTCCCTGCACCATCTCGCGTCCCGCCCGGACCGCCAGGACTTCAACGTTCCGGACGAACTCCGCGAGGTGACGTCCCACTCAACCGGGCTGGCCTACCTCCCCTGCTACGCGATCCGGACCCAGACCGACCAGGGGCCGTCCTTCCTCACCTACTCCGCCGTTGCCGAAACGCGCGACGAACACCTCGAACGCATTTGCCTCCACTGGCCGGCCCTTACCACCACCCTGGACGCAGGCGACACCGACGACGTGCGCGCCGAGTTCGAAGACTGGCTGGCCGAACGCGACATCGACCCAGCACACCTCGACTGGACGACAGGCGAGACCCTGCGCCTCACCCTCCCTGCCTCACGCTTCGCCATCCGTCCCGCACCGGGCAGCCCCAAGGGCACCTTCGCCCTGACCCGGGTCGGCTCCTACGTGACGCCCCGCAACCACGTCCTGCAACTGTGGTGCGACGACGAGGATCTGCGCCGCGAGGCCGCCCTGGAACGCGCCCTGACCCGCGTTACCGCCTCCCGCACGATCGAAGCCACAGAGGCGGAAGCGTTCCTGTCCCGCCTCAGCACCCAACTGGCAACGGCCCTCACCCTCGACGACCTCCGCGTTCACGCCCACAAAATCAGGCAGGGCCCCCTGCCCTTTTAATCACCCTTCGACTGCGGGGAATGGCCGGTGCCATGATGGCGGTGACTCCACCCACCGCACCGTCCAGTGGTGTTCAACGGGCTTCTAGCGAGACATCCCAAGAGCTTTGAGGGCACGATCTCGCTACAGGAATCTGGGGGGTCCAGGAACCAAAAGTGCTCACCTGCCGGCGGCTACCAGGCACCGAGTCTGCCGGATGGCGACTCGCTGGCTCTCATTAGGAATCCCGGTCGTTCACGGCCGGGAGGAATCGCTTCCCTGCCCAGAGCCCGGACGTGAGTCCGGGTTCTTGCTGGTCGATGTGATCACGGTCCTTGACCGCGAAGACAAGCTGGCTATGCAGGGTGAACGCCGCATCAAGCCGCGCTTGACAAGAGGATCCGAAACTCGCCGTAACGGCAGAGTCACATACTGTTATGGTGCGGGTGTGAAGCTGGTGGTCCAGGTCAAACTGCTGCCCGACGCCGCCACGGCGGAGGCGTTGCGGGAAACGCTGAAGCTGTGCAACCGGGCCGCCGGTCACGCCTCCCGGCGGGCGCACGCCACCGGTGTGACGGGCAAGACGGCGCTGCAGCGGCTGGTGTACGGCGAGTTGAAGGCGATGGGCCTGTCTGCGCAGCCGGCGATCCACTGCGTCCGCAAGGTGGCGGGGGCCTACGCGACGCTGGCGCAGAACTTGAAGGCGGGCAACTACGGGCCGCCAGGTTCACGGCGCCGCGCCCGGGTGGAGAACGCCCCGGTGCGGTTCCGTAAGGACGCTGCGCAGCCGTTCGACGACCGGTCGCTGTCGTGGCGGATCCAGGAACGGACCGTGAGCATCTGGACGGTGCGCGGTAGGCTCAAAGACCTGGCCTTCGCGTGTTCGGCCGAGCAGGCGGCGATGCTGGCCGCGTACCGGCGGGGCGAGTCGGACCTGGTGTGGCGGGGCGGCTGCTTCTACCTGTACGCCACCTGCGAGGTTCCCCCAGCCGAGCAGTACGTCCCGGACGGGTTCACAGGGGTGGACCTGGGCATCGCCAACATCGCCACCACATCCGACGGCACCGTCCACTGCGGCAAGCACATCAACCAGGTGCGGCACCGCAACCGCCGGCTCCGCCGAAGGCTGCAGGGCAAGGGCACCAAGTCCGCCAAGCGGCTGCTGCGCCATCTGTCGGGCCGTGAGGCGCGTTTCGCGGCCGACACCAACCACCGCATCTCCAAGCAGATCGTGACCGAGGCTCAACGCACCACACGCGGGATCGCCCTGGAAGACCTGGGCGGCATCCGCGCGCGGGTCCGGCTACGCAAGCCCCAGCGGGTCACCCTGCACGCCTGGAGTTTCGCCCAACTCGGCGCGTTCATCGCCTACAAAGCCGAACGCGCCGGCGTCCCGGTCGTCCATGTGGACCCGCGGCACACCTCGCAGGGGTGCTCGGCGTGCGGCCACATCGACAAGAACAACCGCCCCGACCAAGCTACTTTCCGGTGCACGTCGTGCGGCTTCGCTGAGCACGCCGACGTCAACGCAGCCCGCAACATCGCCGCACGCGGCGCAGCGGGCTGGGCAGTGAGTCACGCTGCCGACGACGCGGCCTGACCCGTACCCGCCAGGTACGCCGGTTAGAGTTGCAAGCTCGGCCCTTCAGGGCCGAGAAGCTGACCCGTACGGGAGCCAGGTATGTCGCAGGATTGGCCGGACTTCTCCACACGACTCGGCCGCGTGCTGGCCGAACTCGCCCCAGGGGAGCGGCCGGTCATATTGGTGGTGATGGACGCGTCCGAGCCGGGGTGCATGGTGCAGTACATCTGCGGCGGCGACGGCGGCGGGACGTGGGCCGAGGTGGCGAGCAACAAGTCCCTGCCGAAGCACCGCCGGCTCTCCAAGGACGACGAGCGGCGGCTGAGCGCAGCCGGGTGGGACAAGCCCCGCGGGTCGAGGTGGTCCGTCGGGCAACTGCCGAACTGGTCCACGGACCGTTTCAGCGACCCGAAAGCCGACCACGGCGCACTCGCCGACATGAGCGTGGCCGCCCTCCGGGACGTCCTGCGCGTAGCCTCGCCGGCGGGCCTCATGTACGACGCGTTCGACCAGGAAACCGGCGAACCGGTAACTCTGGGCGCCCTTGGCGTGCCCCGCGAACCCCGCTGAGAAGCGGGCGGTACCGTGCACGGCATGGACCAGGGGGAGAGGCCTGCCGAAGCCGAGTTGCTCCTAGCCGCCCGCGCCGGGAACCGGGAGGCGTTCGGGCAGCTGGTCGAGCCGTTCCGGGACGAGCTGCGGGCGCACTGCTACCGGATGCTCGCCTCGGTCCACGACGCGGAGGACGCCGTCCAGGACACCCTCGGCCGGGCCTGGCGGGGGCTGGGCGGGTACGAGGACCGGGGATCGGTCCGGCCCTGGCTCTACAAGATCGCGACGAATCGGGCGCTGACGCTGATCGAACGGCGCGGGCGGCGGGAGCTGCCCACCGACATGAGCCCGGCGGGGGCGCCGGCGGTCGAGACGGCCTGGGTGGAGCCGTATCCCGGGCGTTGGATGGCCTGGACGGACGACCTCGGCCCGGAGGCCCGCGTCCTCGCACGGGAGAGCGTGGAGATCGCCTTCGTCGCCGCCCTGCAGCACCTTTCGGCCTCGCAGCGGGCCGCTCTGCTCCTCTGCGACGTGCTCGGATACCCCGCCCGCGAGGCCGCCGAGGTGCTGGAGACGACGCAGGCCGCGGTCAACAGCGCGTTGCAGCGGGCGCGGAAGGCCGTCCCCGGCATCAGCCAGCAGCGCACGCTGGAGGCGATCGGGGAGGCCGCGCAGCGGGAGCTGGTCCGCCGGTACATGGCGGCCTGGGAGGCGCAGGACGTCGACTCCATCGTGGCGATGCTCGCCGAGGACGCCAAGTACTCGATGCCGCCCATGGCCGCCTGGTACGAGGGGCATGCGGGCATCCGCGCCTTCCTGGTCGAGGGCCCGCTCCGCGACCGCTGGCGTTTCGTGCCGGCGCAGGCGAACGGGCAACTGGCCTTCGGCACCTACATGTGGGACGACGCCAGAGCGGCGTACGTCCCGGCGGGCCTCGACCTGCTCGTCCTGCGCGACACCCGGATCGCCGAGGTCGTGTCCTTCCTGGACGCCGATTTCTCAAGTTTCGGCCTCCCCATGGAATTGCCCGGCCCGCAGCGATGATTTCGCGGCCCGGCCCGGGTTGTAGTCCCGACGGACGAACCGAGCCGGAAGGACACGACATGCAGACCGACCAGGAGCAGATCCGCGCGCTGATCGACCGCTGGGCAGAGGCGGTGCACATCGGCGACATGGACCGGGTCCTCCAGGACCACGCCGAGGACATCGTCATGTTCGACGTCCCGCCGCCGTACGAGGGAGTGCGCGGCCTCGGCGCCTACCGCCGGACGTGGCCGCCCTTCTTCGAGTGGCAGTCGCAGGGCGCCACGTTCGACATCGAGTCGCTGGACGTCATCGCAGGTGACGACGTCGCCTTCGCCTACGCACTGCTGCGTTGCGGCACCAAGGAGGAGTTCACGGCCGACCCTGACAACCGCCTGCGCCTGACCCTCGGTCTGCGCAAGGAGGAAGGCCGCTGGGTCGTCGTCCACGAGCACCATTCGTTCCCGCACGTCTCTCCGGAGCCGGCCGCGTCCGGTGAGGAGGAGGTGCGCCGGGTGCACGAGGACTGTTCCCGGGGCACCGCGGCGAAGGATCTGGACGCCCTGATGGCGGGCATCGCCGACGATGTGGTCTCCTACGAGCACGAGGAGCCGCTGCAGTACACCGGCGTCCAGGCCGTGCGGGAGTCCTGCGCCCGCAACCTGGACGCGGCCGGTGACACCCGGGTCAGCCTGGACATCCCCGATCTCACGATCCTGGTGCGCGACGACCTCGCGGTGGCCTGGGGCCTCAACCACGTGCAGGTCACAGAGCCCGGCAAACCCGCGGCGGACAGCTGGTCACGCGGCACCCGGGTGTTCCAGCGCAGGGACGGCGCCTGGCTGATGATTCACCAGCACGTCTCCCTCCCCTACGACCCGTCCACCGGCGAAGCAAAGCCCAACCTGCACCCATAAGAGCCCGGATCGGGGTCAAGCCTCCTCAACGGGCTGCGGCCGGGCGCTCAGCCGTCTCACCCGCTGACCGGGCGGCATCCTGTGATCGTGACTTGGCGCGGCCGAGGGCGAGGTCGACGTTCCCTCCGATCCAGCGGCCCTCGGCGCGCCAGATCACCGACATGCCGAACGCCTCGGTGAGGACCTCCGGGGCCCAGGGTTCGGCCGGCGGCTCGGGAAGGACGAGGAAGCGGTGGTCGGCCGGCTCGCCTTCGGCGTGCTGCACCTCCAGGATGCGCAGGACCGCGTCCCGCATGCGCCGGTAGGTGTTGCCGCCCTCGCCGAGCACCTCGTAAAGGACCTTGCCGCCGGTGCCGTCGCAGATCACGTCGGCGGTGGGGGAGTCCACGACGGGGACGAGGCCGGCGGTGTAGAGCTCGGAGATCAGCGCATGCCGGACGCCCTCATGGACGGTGCTGCGCCGTTCCTCCCGCACCATGGCTTCCAGGTCCGCGATGAACGCCTCGAAACCCGTGTCGGACGAGGGATCGCCGGGTTCGGCCGGAGGTGCGGATGCGTCGATCACGAGATCGCCTTCCTCTGGATCGTCGGTCGCGGGGAGCAGCACCGGAGGGATGGCCGCGGCGTGCACGATCACCAGCGACCGGGTGCACCGCGTGATCGCGACGTAGAGCAGGCCGGGGCCGCCGGGGTTCACCGCGGCGATCTCGGCGGGCTCCGCCAGGACGACGTGGTCGAACTCCAGGCCTTTGGCCTCCGCGACCGTCAGAACGGTGGCGCGGCCCTCGGGGAGCGACGCACGGGCCGACGGCACCTCGTCCCGCCACGCCTCCGGGACGATCACCGCGACGGACCGGTCGTCGCCAGGTGAGACGAGGGCCTGCGCCCGTGCGAGCACCTCGTCCCGCAGGGCGGACGCGGCCACCGGGACCATCGTGATCGCGTCCGGGCCGACCGGCCGGATCGAACGGGGGAACGCCGCCTGCGGGGAGACGGTGCGGCCGAGCACCTCCGCGAACTCCATGACCTCCCGTGGGACGCGGTACCCGACGGTCAGCTCCTCCAGGTGCCAGCCGTCCTCGCCCGCGAGCGCCGCGCCGAGCACGGACCAGTCCTGGTAGGTGTGGTCGCCGGTCGCCTGCGCGAGGTCGCCGAGGACGGTCATGGACCCGGCCGGGCAGCGCCGCGCCAGCGACCGCGCCTGCATCGGCGTGAGGTCCTGCGCCTCGTCCACCATGATGTGCCGGTAGCGCGGCGGGCCTTCGCCGTTCAGGAGGACGCGGAGTTCCTCCAGGCAGACCCGGTCCTCGCGTGACCAGGGCTCCTCGCCGACGCGGGCGGCGGGCGGTCGCGCGATCGCCGCCTGCTCCTCCTGGGTGAGCACCCCGTCGGAGGCCGCCCTCAGCACGGCCGGGTCGCCGAGCAGACCGCGCAGGACGCTCTCGGCGGTGACGTTCGGCCAGATCTTGTTCACCAGCCCGGCGACCTCGGGGTCCCGTGCGACCCTGTGGCGGACGTCCGTGTCGGTGCGGCGCGGCATCTCCTCCGCGTGAAGGTTCATCAGGTGGTCGACCAGGCGGGCGGCGAATCCGCGCTTGCGGGACGCGAACGGCGCGTGCTCGTCGCCGTCCATGAATCCGCGCAGCGTCTCGCCCGGCACCGCCAGCCGGACGCCCTCGAAGACGAAGCTGAAGGAGTCCTCGCGCAGCCTGCCGATCACGCGGGATCGCGGGATGCCCGCCACGGCCCGCCGCAGGACCTCGGCCATCCGGGCGTCTGACTTGACCAGCCGCGCGGCGAGGGGCTCGGCGCCGCGCGGTTCGTCCCACAGCCTGTTCAGCTCGACCGCGGTCACGTCGCGGGTGCCGAGGCGGGGGAGGACGCCGCGCACGTAGCGCAGGAACCCGGGGTGCGGGCCGACGACCAGTACCTCGCCCGTCTTGAAGTGGCGGTTGTAAAGCAGCCACGACATGCGGTGGAGCCCGACGGCCGTCTTCCCGGTGCCGGGCCCGCCCTGGACGATGAGGACGCCCTTGCGCTCGTCGGACACCAGCAGCAGCTGCTCCCGCTGGATCGTCTCGACGATGTCGCGCATGTGCCCGTCGCGGGCCCGTTCAAGGTCTTCGAGAAGGAAGTCCTTCAGCCCGTCGGCGGGCGAGGCCGCCGGCTGTTCCGCGGCCGCCTCGCCCGCCGCGGCGGGCTCGTCCTCGGCAGCCGGAGGAGCCACAGCGGGCGAGGGAGTCACGGCAGGCTGGGGTGGCCGGGCGGCAGGGGGTGCTGCCTTGATCTCATCGCGGTAGTCCTTGACCTTGTCGCGTTCGCAGCGGAGCCGGCGCCGCAGCCGCATCCCGCCGGGGGCGTCCGGGCGCCGCAGCATCCACTCGGTCGCCATCGGCGTCTGCCAGCTGACGACGAACGTGTCGTGGGACTCGTCGCGGACGTTGCGGCGCCCGATGTACCAGGTCCCGGACTCGCCGTCCTCGTCGACGTCCACGCGCGCGATCACCAGGGCCTCGCCGCCGAGGTCGCCCTCGAACCGCACCTCGGGCGCCACGTCCCGGATGAACGCGGTGCCCGCCCGCGAGTCGGTGATCTCCGAGGGCCTGAACGTCTCGCGGTTGGTCGCGAACCTCCGCTCATAGCACGCGTAGGCGTAGTCGACGGCGCGCTGCTCCTCCGCGAGCGTTGCCTTGCGATCGGTCAAATCGTGGCTCCTGTCATCCCCGCCCGCCACTGACGGCGAATGTGCTCGATGTGCTGGGAGCTGCTCTCTGTGCCTGGTGGGACGCCTATCCCCGGCCACCGGTTGCCATCCCGCCGAGGCCGGTCACGTCCGGCTCCGGGCGGCCGCAAGCAAGATCCAGTACCTGTGGATCAAGCGTTCTAGACTTCGCGGATGACTAGCGAGCTCGCCGGTTTCACGGTGCCGGGTTCTGCGGCGCCGTACCCCCGTGTGGCCGGTCCCTTCGGTGAGCGGCGCCAACACCGACGTCGGGGAACGGGCGGGCATGGACACGATCGGGTTCGCCCGGGTGAACTGGTGGCCTTCGGTGCGGCCGTCCGCTAGGCGGTCCGACCGCTCGCGCGTTGCGGCGTGCGGCCTGGTCATAGCCGTTTCCGTGGCCGCGTGCGCCGAGCGGGGCTGGGATGTGGCCGAGGACTGGGCCGGGCTGCCGATCGACGACTCCGGCGGGCGGTGGCAGGTCACCCGCGCTGAACGTGTCGATAATTCTCAGCCCCCCGGCGAGCATCTCTGGCTCACCGGCATCGCCGGCCTGCCCTCCGGGGAGGCGTGGGCGGCCGGGGAGGGCCCCTGGTCGAGCGTGCTGCTCCGGTGGGACGGTGAGCGCTGGTCCTACGATCAGGGGCCGCGCCGTGCTTCCTATACGCGGAAGTCCGTCCGGGTGCTGCCGGAAGCCGGCCGCTCGGAGTGCCGGCGATGGATCTTCGGCTCCACCTGGAAACGGGTGCAGGCGTGGTGCTGGAACCGGGGGCGCTGGAAGTCCACGGTGCTGTCGTCCACCGGGCGGACAGGTCTGCGGGACGTCGCGGTGCTGGACGGCGATCAACTGCTGGCCTCAGGGGAGGACTTCCTCAAAAAATGGGACGGCCGCCATTGGCGCGACATGCCGGCACCTTCCCCGCCCGACGAACTGGCCGTCGGCTCCGCCGGGGATATCTGGGGGCTCTGGAACGACAATACGATCCGCCGCCGGCAGGGCAAGTACTGGGAACCGACCCCCGTTCCCCGGCTTTCCAAGGAAACGACCAACGAGAACAGGCCGGGAGTCGGCCCCAGGAAAACCGGACCGTGGATCCACGGTATTGCCCCGGTCACTTCGAACAGCGTCTGGGCCGTCGGGAACGTCCAGCGCGGTTATGGCGAAAAGCCGCGCTATTACTACAGTGATTTCGTTCTTCACTGGAACGGCCGCCAGTGGCAACGTACAACGCTCGGCCTGAAGGGGATCGGGCTCACGCACGTGACACCCGACGGCCGCGGCGGCGTCTGGGTCGCGACGTCCGGGCGCTACATCCTTCACCATTCCGCCGGGCGCTGGAGCCGCGTCCCGCTCCCGGCTCCAGCGGGTTCGACCCTGAGGTTCGAGGCCCTGGCGAACGTGCCCGGCCACCCCGACACATGGGCGATCGTGGAAATGGTCTCGGAACGCGGATCTCGAACGACCAGGCTCATCTTGCGGTATCGACCGCTATGAGCGGGGTGGGCCCGCCTCGATTCGCCGCAGGGCGTCTCCGTACTCGCCGGGCTGGGGCCGGAAGCCCTCCAGCCACCAGGTCGCGCCGGCCGCGCCGATGGCCTCGACGGTCGTGCGGGCCTCGCCGGGACGTTCCGCCGGGGTCCGGCCGGTGATCACCACGTCGAACGGGCCGGTGCCGTCGCGCCGCTTGCCGACACCGGTGACGAGTTCGGTGACCGCTTCGGGGGTCGGGTCCCAGGAGCCGTCCGCCGGGCTGATCATCATCGGCGCGACGCCGTCCCAGCGGGCCGCCCGGTCCAGGGGCCGCCGGTTCGGCCAGTTGCAGCCGATCCAGACCGGGGGGCGCGGACGCTGGACCGGGGTCGGCTGGAACGTCACGTCCGCGGCGGTGACGTACTCGCCGTGAAAGTCCACCTTCTCTCCCGACCACAGCAGCTCCAGTACCGCCAGGCTCTCGTCGAGCCGGCCCGCCACCTGCGCCGGCTCCACCGGCTCGCCCCAGGTGCCGAACTCGGCCTCCAGCGTGAACCCCAGTCCCGCACCGAACACCAGCCGTCCGCCCGAGAGGCGGTCCAGGGACGTGGTCTGCCGCGCCAGCACCCCGGGACGGCGTCGCGCCGCCGCCGTGACCAGCGGCCCGAACCTGATCCGTTCGGTCTCCGCGGCCACCAGCGTCAGCAGCACCCAGGGGTCGCCGACCTCCAGCGCGCCGAAGGGGAAGACCACGTGGTCCCAGACGAAGAACCCGTCCCAGCCGGCCTCCTCGGCCCGCCGCGCCAGTCCGGCCACCTGGCGCGGTTCGGCGAACTCCCCGATGTTGGGCACGCACACTCCATAGCGCATGCGCGAAGACTAATCACTCGATCGCCGCCGGCCGGAAAACGACCACGACCGGCCAGGCGCCCGACGAGCCGGAACGCCCTTCGCGTGGCCGGGGAGGTGCGAGAGCATGAGGGGCGTGCGTATTCACCGGATCAAGATCACGTTGCTGGACATGCCCGTCCCGGTCTGGCGGGCCGTCGAGGTGGCCGCCGACACCACGCTCGCCGACCTGTACGGCGTCGTCCAGAAGGCGATGGGCTGGGAGCTGGGCTATCACCTGCACGTTTTCGAGACGCCGAAGGGACGTTTCGGTGAACCCGACCCCGAGTCGGAGATCCTGGACGCGGCGCGCGTGACCCTCGACGACGTCGCGCCCCGCTTCGCGTACATCTACGACTTCGGTGACAACTGTCGCCACGACATCGTCGTCGAAGAGACCTTCGCCGCCGACCCCGGCACCCGATATCCGCGGCTGACCGGCGGAGCCGGCGCATGCCCGCCCGAGGACTGCGGAGGCGCGTACGGCTACCCGCTGCTGCTGGAAGCCCTGGCCGACCCCTCGCACGAAGAACACGAGCACTACATGGAGTGGACGGACGGGGGCCACGACCCGGCGGCCTTCGACGTCGAAGCGGCGGACCGCGGGCTCCGCGACCCGGAGCTCACGGGCATCGACGAATGGCTCACGGACGAGCGGATTCCCAAGGCCCTGCGCGCGAAGGCGTCCGGCATCGTCAGCGCCACCGACGCGTTCTGCCTGGACCACCTCGACATCGGGTTCGCCGAGCTGTGCCGTAAGGCCGCGGCGGCGCTGGCCCGCAAGCGTCCGAGCCCTCTCGCGCGGGGCGACCTGAGCATCTGGGCCGCGGGCATCGTGTACGCGATGGGGCGCGTCAACTTCCTCGGCGACGGGACGAACCCGCTGCACATGTCCGCCTACGAGATCTCCACTCTGCTCGACGTCAAGAGAACGACGATGCAGAACAAGGCGTCACGCGTCCTGGAGATCCTCGAAATCGAGACGTTCGACCCGGAGTTCGCCCACCCCGGCCTCGGGGCCCATCCCCTCGGGGAGGCCGCCGAACTGCTCCGCCTGCTGTCGGGCCCCGAACCCGAGCCGATACCCCTCGAAGATCTGCTCGACTCGATGATCGACGCAGTCCCTGAAGAACTCCTGGATGACCCCGACCCCCTCCAACCCGAGATGTTCTTCTCCGAGATGATGGGCGCCTGGTGGGGGCAGGAACTCGTCGACGCCGACGTGGACGAGGTCTTCTGCGGCGGGCTCATCGAACGTGCCGCCGGGCGCCGTACCCCGCAGGCGCTGGCCATCCTGCGCGCCCTCGCCGTCCTCGCACCGCCGCCGTTCGACGGCCGCGCGTCCGCGTCCGCCGGCGAACTGTCGGCCGCCGGCGTCCCGGACCCGGTCTGGGCGGACACGATCGGCCGCGTCCGTGCTGGCGAGTGCTGGAGCTACCACGACATCTACGGGGACCAGCGCTCGATCTTCTGCGGCTTCGCCTATGGCGGTGCCGAGCACACCCTCTGCGTCCTGGTGGACGACTCTCTCGGCCGGATCGTCAAGGACGCCTACATCGCCGATCAGCCGGACCTGCTGCTCAGCGAGGTCAAGGCGCAGCAGTCCCGCGACCCGGCCACGGTCTTCGAGCCCGTCGACCCCGCCATCGCGCGCGCCTTGCTCGAAACCGCCTTCGCCGACACCACCGATTCCGCGCCGGTGAGCGAGGATTTCGCGAGCGGCCGCGCGCTCGCCCTGAGCCGGGTCCGAGCCCTGCCGGCCGGAGGCGTCCTCGAACCGTCTCCGGTGCACGATGACGAGGCCCGGCAGCGCCTTGTCGACGCCTTCCTCGAAGACAATCCGGGCCTGCCGCCCGGCATCGTCCGGGGAATCATCGACTACGGCTGCGACCACGACCTCGGCAGGCCCCTGAGAGTGAGCCCCGCGAAACTGGACCATCTCACCTTGATCCCCGCCCTGTCGTCCATCGGGGACGTCCTGCCCGCCTGGACCCGCTGGGCGGCGGCCCGCCAGGACCTCCCGGAACCCGCCAGGAAGGCCCTCGCGGAGATCGCCGACGAACAAGCGGAACTTCTCAGAATCTGATCTCAGCCAAGAGCCCGGCGGCCCATTGGTCACTACTCCGGGCGGGCCTTCCCGCAGGGGGTGGAAGTTCATCCAGGCTTGTGCTTTTTCCTTTGCCGCTTGCGGGTCTCTCTCTTCTTCCGACGCCGCGCTGCCTCGGTCCATGCGGCCTCTTCGGCGATGGACCAGGCTGGACGGCGACGCAGCAGCTGTCTCACGTACGCGGTCTTCCATGAGCCTTTGCCTATCCGGAGTTCGCGAACCACGTCCTCGGACAATCCGGGCAACTCGGCCACAGTGGCGTCGCTGAGCCGCGACGTGGCTTTAGCGGCCGAGTCGAGGACGGCGTCACGCCGCACCTCGTCCTGGCGGATCACCTCCGTGGCCGCCCGCTGGAGTTCGATCACAACGGTGGTGGCGGCGGCTCGTAACTCAACGTCCGCGCGGACGTGGTCGGCGGGGCATCCAGATCACCCGCCCGGTAGTAGAGAATGTGCAGGACTCTTCCGTATCGGTGGACGTCTTCTTCGGCGACCGGCATCAGCCTCGCCGCGGTCGCCGCCCGCTTGAACCGCTCCACGCTGACGCCCAGACGTCGGGCGCATTCGGTGGCGTCACAGCGCCACCGCGAGCCCGAGCGCCGCCCGCACTGCGAGCTCCCCGGTGTCCGGCGAAGGGCTGGGACGCGGTTCGCAGCCGAGATCACCAAGCTCTTCGCCAAGAGTGAGCATATGCTGACTTTCCGGTGAGAATGGGCCCCGCGGCCCCCGCCGCCGGGGCTATCGTTCATGCGTGCCCCGCCGCCCCCGCCCGTTGCAGGACCCCGAGCAGCCTCGGTCTCAGCCTCCCGCCCTCATCGCCGCTTCCCGTCGGGCCTGCGCGCCGTCGACGAACCCGCCCCCCGCAAAGATCCGAGGTTCGTAGCCCAGACCGCCGGAGTGGCATGACGGCCGCCCCGGAGGGGTTCGGCCGCGGCTCAACCGATGGCGCCTCGGCTGCTCAGCAACGACGACGAAGGGACTGCGCATGTCCGACGACGATCTCGAATACACCCTCAGGGACGCGGTCCGCCACGGTGGCATCGTCCTCAAGACCGGTGTCGTGGCGATCGTCGTCGTCCTCGTCCTCAGCGTCATGTACGTGTTCGGCTGGGGCCTCTTCTCCAAGACCACGGCGCCGTGGCGCGGCGCGGCCGAGCAGCGGGAGTCGGTCGAGGGAAGCGGGGACTACCGGATCGCCGCCTACGACCATTTCCATGACCTGTGCGCCCAGGTGCAGTCCGACGAGGCGTCGCTGAGGAACCTGCGGCGCGAGCTGGCGTCGGAACCGAAGCCCACCGAAGAGCGCGCCTTGCAGATCAACGCGTCGATCACGGCGCTGGAGAACAACCGGGCCGCGAACATCAACCAGTACAACGCGGATGCCGCGAAGAAGCACACCGAGGGCCGGTTCCGGAGTTCGGGACTGCCGTACCGCCTCAGTCCGAGCACCAAGGAGACATCGTGCACGTCGAGTTCACCATCACCCGCGCGGACCTGAGGCGCTTCCTCGTCCTGCTGGCCCTCGCGGGCGTGGCCATGGCCGTCCTCGCCGGCTGCACGGAAGGCGCCGACGACAAGGAGCAGGACCGCACCACGGGCGGGTATTCACGACTGGTGGCGCAGCAGCCGAGCCAGACCATGAGCTACTCGCCGACCCGGAACACGGCCAACTACTGGATCAAAACCTGGAGCAAGCCCGGGAAGCTGAGTTACGTCTACCTGCAGAACGGCGACGGTGACCTGCTCGGCTACTACGTGTTCAAGGGCCTGCCGGTGCCGTACTGCGTCAGCCTCACGCCCCCGGACAAGGTCAGCGGCACCGGTGACGCGGGCGTCGTGCGCAAGGCCCCGGCCGTCGACGGCGTGTACTACGGCCAGGGCGACTGCAGCCGCTACTACGGCATCGACGCGACGACCAACTCCTACGTCGAGTACACGGCCGGGCTGGGAATCAACGTGCTGCTCTACGACCAGCCGCTACCGAACCGCCCGAACGTGAAGCCACTCGGCCACACCCGCCTCGACCAGGACGGCAAGCCCGTCAAGGAATAGCCCACTGCCGGGCGGCATCGCAGTCTGTCACCTGGTCGGATACGCCTAGCTCGCGGCGCCCACGACGGTCGCCGCACTGGGCCGCACGCGCCGAAAGGACCGTGCGCCGAGCGGCGGCCGACCGTCCTGCCGCATACCCGAAGAATGTCGCGACCTGACGTTAGGTTCTGGGAATGAACTCGACCCCCGGAAGCCCGGACCACCCCGCGATGACCGGCCCTCAGGCGGACTGGTCGGGCATCGTCCACGGCGACTTCGCCGATCTGGATGAGTTCCGCCGGCGCTTGGACGCCGGGGCCGATCCCTGCGGTGAACTGTGGCAGTACAAAACCCCGCTGCACGTCGCCGCGCAGGAGGGCTCGCCGGAGGTGGTGTTCGAGCTGGCGAGCCGCGCCCGCGACGTCGATGCTCTCTGCCAGGGCCGCAGTGCCCTGTGGAACGCCGTCTATCACCACCGCGACGACAACGTCCTGGTGCTGATGGAATCGGGCGCGGACCCGTGGCTGCCGATGATGGACGGCTGGTCGCCGGGAAGGCTCGGCCTGGCGGCCTCGCTCGATGACTTCTTCGAGGTTCCCCAGGGGCAGATGCTCACGCCGCGGGAACGTGCGATGGCCGAGAGCGGGCCGGAGTTGGCCGAGGTGTTCTCCGGCATCCCCTACGACGGGTTCTCGGTGGCGTGCGTGGCGGACCTCACGGCCGTGCAGGCGCTGCAACGGTTGAACGTCGGCGAGGTCATCGTCGTGAGCGACGACGTTCCGTGGTACGAGTTGGACTTCTGCGGCGATATGGATGTCCTCGGTTTCACCGACGTTCCCGGCGGTTGCGTGATCGCCCAGCCTTGGGCGTACCGCGCCCGCGAAGTCATGGAAGCGGTGACGCCGGGAACGTTCGCCTGCGGCCTGTATGCCAACCCCAAGAGCGGCAACCAGGGAAGCATCGCCGAGAACGGCAAGCTGATCAATTGGGACCTGCACCCCGGCTACGACCCGGACTCCGACGCCACCGCCCGCGACGTTCTGGCGGCTTTCGCCTCGCGCGGCAGCGCCATCGTGCACTGCCTGGTGTACGCGGGCCTGCGTCCCGACTCGATGGACTGCCTGGAGGCCCCGGACGCCTGGATCAGGCTCGGCGCGTCCGGCTCCCCATGACTCTCCAGCACGCGCAGGACCGCGTACCGGCGGGCGAGAGGCCGCTCAGCCCAGGACGATGCGGTCCGGCAGGCCGTCGATCCGGCCCTCCTCCTTGAGTTCCAGCAGGTCCTGCTCGAATGCGCGTGCGATGTCGGAGCCGCGGCGATTCCAGCCGAAGAACCGGGCGGTGTGGGTGGTCAGCTCGGTCTCGTTCATGCCGGGGGATTCGGCGATGATCTCGAGCAGGGCCATCCGCCGCTCCGCGGGAGGCACCTCGGCGACCTTCCGGGCCACTCCGTCTCCGGGCTCGCGCGGGATGACCGGGCGGTCCCGCAGGGTGATGGTGTCGCCGTCCTGTTCGACGTCGCGGTCGGCCCCGAGCAGGCCGTCGAGCGCCCTGTCGAGGTTGGCGCGGATGCGCGAGCCGATCCGTTCGATGCCCCATACCGTCGCCGCCCTCCGGTAGAGGAGTTCGCGTTGAACGGGCGCCTCGGCTTCTAGGGTCTCGCGGAAGAGCCGCTGGAGCAGGCCGAGTGATTCCGGCTCGTGCATCTCGTAGTAGTAGAGGTGCCCTTCGACGCGTGCGCGGCGGTAGCGCGCGGCCCAGTCGCGGGGCTGCCCATCGTCGGCGGATTCCATGGTCACCCGGGGCGGCTCGGCCGCGGAGGGCGGCTCGGGGACGACCACGATCGGGCCTTCATCGTCGTCGGGTTCGGGCTCCTCGGCCATCGCGGCGATGGCCGATTCGACGGCTTGCCGCAGCCGGGTCTCCGCTTCCGGACGGTTGCGGTACCAGTCGGTGCCCCAGATGCGGTGCAGCTCCCAGCCGAGCCCGCTCAGCACCTCTTCCCGCAGGCGGTCGCGGTCCCTCGCGGCCTTGGACGAGTGGTACATCGCCCCGTCGCATTCGATGCCCAGCGCGAACCGCCCCGGCATGGCGGGATGGCGTACCGCCATGTCGATCCGGTAGCCGCCCACGCCGACCTGCGGCTGGACGTCGTAGCCCCGGTCCGCCAGGACGTCCAGCACGGATTCCTCGAACGGGCTCTCGGGCGCCGCGTCGTCGGCGATCGGCCCCTGCTCCAGAACGGCGGGCCCGCGCTCGGCGTAGTCGAGGTACTTTTTGAAATGCTCGCGGCTCCTGTTGGTGCCCTCCTTGATGTCGGAGCCGGATATCGACGAGATGACTTCGACGCGGTGCCGGGCGCGGGTCACGGCGACGTTGAGGCGCCGCCAGCCGTTCTCCCGGTTGAGGGGGCCGAACGCCATGGTGAGCCGCCCGTCGGGACCGGGCCCGTACCCCACCGAGATGATGACGACGTCCCGCTCGTCGCCTTGGACGGTCTCCAGGTTCTTGACGAAGAACCCGTTGAGCCGGTCCTCGGAGAAGAACGGCTCCAGCTCGGGATGGCCGTCCCGGGCCCGTTCCACGGCCTCTTCGATGGCGTGCGCCTGCGCGTCCGACATCGCCACGACGCCGAGGCTGAGGTTCGGCCGCGTCCGGTAGTGGTGCAGGACGCGTTCGGCGACGGCGTCCGCCTCGATCGGGTTGCGGCGGCTGCGTCCCCGTTCGTAGACACCCGGCACCTTGGTGAACGTGACGCCGACGTCATCGCCGGACTCGAACGCACCGGGGAACGTCACCAGGCCGCCGCCGTAGAACCGGCGGTTGCTGAACGCGATGAGTCCCTCGTGACGGCTCCGGTAGTGCCAGGACAGCGGCAGGCTCCGGATGAGGCCGCTGCCCTTGCACATGTCGAGGAGCGAGTCGAAGGAGTCGGGGACGTCCTCGTCGTACTCGTCGTCGTCGGAGTCGTCGGTCTGGGCGAAGAAGTCGGTCGGCGGCAGCTGCTTCTGGTCGCCCGCCACGATGAGCGAGCCGCCCCGGTAGACGCAGTTGACGGCGTCCTGGGGGAGCACTTGGGACGCCTCGTCGAAGATGACGACGTCGAAGCGGTATCCGGGCGGCAGGAACTGGCTGACCGTCAGCGGGCTCATCATCAGGCACGGTTTCACAAGCGGGACGATGTCGGAGGTCCTGTCGAGCAGCGTCCGCACGGGCATGTGCCTGCCCTTCTTCTCGGCCTCCCGCTGGATGACGGCGGCCTGCCCGACGTTGGGCCGGGGACGGCGCGCGTTGCACGCCTCGATCACCTGCGCGTGGGCGTTGGCCACCAGGGCCCGGTCGAGGTCGCGGAACCGTTCGACGAGCTTGTCCCGTTCGACCGCCCGGACGGGGGTGAGGCGGGAGTCGCCGCCCATGACCTGCTCGGCCCAGGCTTCGAGGACGGCCCGTTCGACGGCCCGCGGGAAGTCGGCGCCGTCCAGTCCCTTCTCGGCGGCCCGGCCGACCAGCCCGTCGAGCCCGTGCCGGCGCAGGGTGTCGCGGGCTTCGTGGAAGGAGCGCCACTCCTCGGGGCCGGACCGGTCGGCGGCGAGCAGGCCGGTGAGTTCGTCGAACGCCGCGGCGGTGCCGGTGAGCCGGGCGTGCAGGTCGGACCGCCGTGCGGTGCCGAACAGCTGGGCGAAGTCGGTGACGGCGGCGCGGAACTCGGTCCACACCCTGCGCAGTTCCTCGTCGGGACGGGCGGCGAGCAGCGCGCGGGCGGCCTGTTCGGGCAGGGGCTCGTCCGGCGCCCGGACACCTGCGGCCCATTCGAGTGCGCCGGAGAGTCCGGTCGTGTCGGTTTCCAGTCCCGCGTAGAGAGCACCCAGCAACCGCTCGTACCGAGCCCTCTGAGCCAGGAACGCCTCGCGTTCGGCACGCACCGCCTCCACCCGGGCGGCGATGCCGCGCGCCTGCCCAAGGGTGAGGGCCGCCGGGGCCCCGAGCACCGGCCGCACCTCGGCGATCAGCTCGGCGGCGGCGGCCAGCGGCCCGAGGTGGGCCGAGTACCAGGCGGCGGCGTCGGCGAGGGTCCCGGCCGCGAGCCTCGGACGTCCGCCGGGCCGCGGCGCCGGGACGAGCGTCCGCCGCCACCGGTCGAGCCGCTCGCGGACGTGGTCGGCGGCGGCGCAGGCGCCCGCGTCCGGCCGTCCGCCGGCGCTGACCTGCTCCGCGAGAGCGGACGGGGAGTTCAGTCCCGCGGTGAGCCGGCCCATCTCCTCGGCGCCCTCCAGCAGCCCGTGGACGAGCCGGAAGTCGGTGTGCTCGCCCTGCCAGTAACGTCCGAGGAGCGGGCTCTGGGACGCGGCCGCCTGATGCAGTGCCGTGGCGGCGTCGTACCAGGCGAGTGCCTGTGGAAGCCGTTCGGCGGCCTCCTTGGTCCATTCACCCGACACGGTCAGTCCGGCGAGCAGCCGCTTGTCGCCACGATGGGCGCCGGACAGCTTCCCGAGCGCGGAGGTCTCGCCGAACCGCCGGACGAGGCCGGGAAAGTCGGGAACGGTGAAGATGTTCTCGGTGAACACCTGGGCCGCCGCGGCTCTGGCCTGGACGAGGACGTTCACGCGGCCTTCGAGATTGGCGGCTGCGAGGATGGCGGCGGACCTGCGGTCGCTCGTCAGCCAGTCCGCTTCGGGGCGGTGCGGCCATCGCGCGAACTCGGTCAGCCGGCAGAGGGCGAGGGCTTGCTCGACGGTGACCGGTGCGGGCATCCCGTAGACGGCGGCGATGTCGGCCAGGGACGCCTGGGCGTCGCGCAGCATCGCCGCCTGGTCCCGGAAGTCGACGCCGAGTCCGCGGAGCCACTCCTCGGTGAGCCCCGGCAGGTCGAGTCCCTCCGTCGCCAGCCCGGCCAGCGCCGTCTCCTCGGAGGACGGCTCGGTGTCGATGCCGGGTGGCAGGTGGTCCCATCCCGGTCCGACCTCTGCAGCGACGGCGGCGGTCGAGGCGCGCAGTGCGCCGAGCCGGGTGACGAACTCCGACACCTCGGCTCGCAGCGCCGGCAGCCCGGGGGCGGTGAGCCACGCCTCCGGGACGTCGGGACGGGCGGCCGTGGCGTCGAGCAGGGCGAGCAGCCGCTCGGTGGCGCCGAGTTCGGTAAGGCCCAGCGGCCCGGTGAGGTCATCGTGTGCGGCGAGGCGGCGCTGGAGCGCGTCGGCGGCCTCGCGCAGAAGTTGCAGGCGCGGCTGCGGCTGACCGCTCCCGGTGAGGTCCCGCCACGCGAAGCCGGAACCGTCGGAGACGGGACGCCACGCGTCGCCGAGTCTCTCCGCGGCGGCGCGGACGTCCTGGAGCCCGCCTGCGGTCAGGCCGTCCGGCAGCGCGGTCGGCAGCGGCGGCACATCGGCCAGTGCGCTGAGCCGCCCGATCACGTCGTGGAGTGTCAGGCCGAGCGGTGGCCGGGTCTCGTTCATCGCCGCCGCGTAGGCGGAGAGTTCCTGGCGGGTGCGCAGGAGGCGTTGCCGGTCCTCGTCCGCGCCGGAGCTGACGGCCTTGGGACGCTGCGCGAGGGCGTTTCCCAGCGTCTTCGCGACCTCCTTGCGGCTCGCGTGGTGGCTGTGCAGCGCCAGGACGAAGGCCCCGAGCCCCACGGAGTCCAGTCGGTTGCGGACCACGTCCAGCGCGGCCGCCTTCTCGCTGACGAAGAGGACACTGCGGCCCTGATGCATGAGCGCCGCGATCATGTTCGCGATCGTCTGGCTCTTTCCGGTGCCGGGCGGGCCGTCCATGATGAACGACCGGCCGTCGAGCGCCGCCGCGACGCATTGACGCTGCGACGAGTCGGCGTCCAGGACGAGGGGCGTCAGCTCGGGAGGCTGGAGTTCGTCGATCCTGTCGGCGTCGGCGGGTTCGAAGTACAGCTCGTCCTCGGGCAGGCGCGCGGCCTCGCCGAGCCCGATGGCCTGTACCAGGGGATGGGCCAGGATCTGGTCCTCGTGGTCGAGCAGGTCCCGGTACATCGCCTCCTTGTGGGCGCGGAAGGTGGCGAGCACGACGTCGTCGTTGACCTCCCAGTCCGGGTGTTCCGCGACGGCGGCGCGCACGGCGGAGAGGGTGCCGTGGAGGTCCTTCATACTGTCGGGGTCGGGCCAGTCGAGGCCGAGCTGCCCCATCTTGACGGCGAGCGCCGGGTTGGGAACGGCGTCCTCGCTCTGCTCTGTGACCAGCCTGAACACGCCGGGGCCGAGCCGGTCGAGCCGCACCGGGACGAGCAGCAGCGGCGCCAGGCTGAAGCCTTCCGCGCCGGGCTCGCGCCACTTGAGGAACGCCGTCCCGAGCTGGAGGGTCCACAGGCCGGTGTCGTTGAACATCTGGTTGGAGTCGCGGTAGAGCTTGCGGAGCGCGGCGTCGAGTGCGATCCGGGTGTTCTTCTGCGTGACGATCCCGCTGGCGTCCGAGAGCGTGACCAGCCCCTCGTGGTCGGCGTCGTCCTCGGGAAGCTCCGCGAACCGCAGGCCCGAGTCGAGGTCGACCAGCAGCGCGCCCGCCTGCGGTGACCGGATGGCGAGCGTGGCCGTGCGGGTGTGCCGGAAGTTCAGCAGCCGGTTCCGGCCGGTCAGATCGATCAGGTTGTCGCGCCACTTGCCCAGCACGTTCCGCAGCGATGCGCGCGGCATTTCGTCCATCACCGAGTCCGCCATCGACCTACCCCCTCCGGACGAGACCCGTCGGTGAGGTCTCAGCCAGGTACCAGAGCGATTCTGACACTGCACATCCTGTGTAGACGGGTCCGGAGGAGGACGGCGAGAGCGATGTGCACAGTGGGACGCCCTGCTCGGCTCACCGGTTGTCCGTTGGCGGCCATCGGCCACATCGGATCCGTGAACTTGATCGACCAACAGACTATGTGTTTAGAGTCCCGGTGAGTATAAGGTGTCTTCTCGAATCGCCCGGCCGTTTCAGGAGGTGGTGCCGTGAATCCGGACGACCACCTCCCGAGGCGTTCCGGCGCCGCCCCGGTTGACCGGAGAATGTGTCCGAATTCGGCCAGGCGTGTCAAGCACCACGCAAAGCATCTCTGCCCGAGGCGCGCTGACCAGGGCCCTCCACTCCTCGCACCCCTTCCACCTGGGGCAATGCCGAGTCAAGAGGTGCGCTCACCCGCTGCGCCCCGAAGGGCTGGTCCGCGATGCCGCACCGTCACCGCCCGGCGACTGGCGGGTAACGGCGTCGCCGCCTCGCGCGCCCGCCTATCCTGGCTCCCCGGCCGGTCGTCCGGCCGGACGACCCTGGTCAGTGCCGTCCTGGGAAGGCGGGTGCCGATGAAGCCGCTCGAACCGTCCGATCCCCGGACGATCGGCGGCGTCGAGCTGCACGGCAGGCTCGGCCAGGGCGGCATGGGCGTCGTCTACTTCGGGGTGACCCCGGACGCCGAGCAGGTCGCGGTCAAGGTGATCCGGGACGGCCTGGCCGGCCAGCCTGACATGCGCGAGCGCTTCGACCGCGAGGTGCTCGCGATGGGCATGGTCCAGGGCCCGCGCGTCGCCGGTCTCGTGGCCGCCTCCGAACCAGGCGCCGGCAAGCCGTGGCTGGCCATGGAGTACGTCCGCGGCGAGACGCTCAAGGACTACCTGGCGGGGCGCCCCGCGCTCACCGCCGAGATGGGCGCGGCGCTGGGAGTGATGCTGGCGGAGGCGCTCACCGGCATCCACGCCGCCCGGATCCTGCACCGCGACCTCAAGCCCGGCAACATCCTGCTCGGCCCGGACGGCGCGAAGGTCATCGACTTCGGCCTCGTCGACCTGGTGGAGGCGGAGGAGAGCCTCACCCGGACGGGCATGCGCCTCGGCACACCCGTGTTCATGCCGCCCGAGCAGGTCGAGTCGGCGAAGGACCTCACGCCGGCGGCCGACGTGTACTCGACGGGCGCCACGCTGCTCTACGCGCTGACCAAGAACTACCCGTACGGGCACAAGAACGAGCACGCCCTGTACTTCGCGATCGCGAACCCCGACAAGGGCCCGGACGTGTCGGGCCTGCCCGCGTCGCTGGCGCCGGTGATCGAGGCGATGCTGGCGCACGCCCCGGAGTCCCGGCCGACCCCGGCGGACGCGTCCGCCGAGTTCCGCGGCGTCCTGGACGCCGCCGGTCTGTCGGTCCGCGACGCCCGCGTCCATTTCGCGACGCTCACCTACGTGGAGCGGCCGGACGATCCGCCGTCCGACATCGAGCCGCCCCGGCGTCCCGCCCGTCCGCGGCATCGGGAGCGTTCGGCGCCCCGCCCGGTCGTCGCCTCGCTCGCGGACCGGCTGGCCCTCGCCTACGCGCCGGGCGCGAGACTCTGACCGTCCGCCCGCGCCGCCACCCCCAGACCCGTGAACGACCCAGTAAGGAGCCCGCCGAGTGACCTCCTCCGCAGACACCGGGACCCCGTACGCGCCGGGTGCGCGCATCGAGGTCCGCGACGCGGAGTGGATGGTGCGCACCTGCACCCCCACGCCCCGCGACGGCAACAAGATCACAGCCGTCGGGGTCTCGGAGTTCGTGCGGGACGAGGACGCGGTCTTCTTCACCAGGATCGACGACGTCGTCCAGCTCCGTCCCGAGGACACCCAGCTCGTCGCCGACACGTCCTCCGCGTTCGCGCGCAGCCGCCTCTACCTGGAGTCGGTGCTGCGCCGCACGCCGCTCCCGCAGTCCGAGCGGGGCCTGGCGCTGGCCGACCGGTTCCTCCTCGACCCGCTCCTCTACCAGCAGCGCCCGGCGGAGCTGGCGCTCAAGGGCCTGCGTCCCCGCATCCTCCTCGCCGACGTCGTCGGTCTCGGCAAGACCCTCGAAATCGGTCTGATCCTGGCGGAGCTGATCCGCAGGGGACGCGGCGAGCGCATCCTCGTCGTGACGCCGCAGCAGGTCCTGGAGCAGTTCCAGCACGAGTTGTGGACGCGGTTCGCGATCCCGCTCGTCCGGCTCGACTCGGTCGGCATCGAGCGGATCCAGCGCGACATCCCGGCGGGGCGGAACCCGTTCCTGTACTACAAGCGCGTCATCGTCTCCGGTGACACCCTCAAGAACCAGGGCAAGTACGGGCAGCACCTGGAGAACATGCATTGGGACGCCGTCGTCATCGACGAGTCCCACAACGTCATCAACAAGGACACCCTCAACAACAAGCTGGCCCGCCTCCTGTCCAAGCACACCGACGCGCTGCTGCTGGCGAGCGCGACCCCGCACAACGGCGACCCCGAGTCGTTCGCGGAGCTGATCGGGCTGCTCGACCCGGCCGCCATCGCGAACCCGAAGCGGTACTCGGCGTCCGACATCGACCACCTCTACATCCGCCGGACGAAGATCAGCGACGAGGTCCGCGACCGGATCCGCGGCCGGTGGCCCGACCGGGGCCCGTCGATCTCGCTGCGCACGCCCGCCACGCCCAAGGAGGAGGCGATCTTCGCCGAGCTGGCCGAGGTCTGGCTGCCCGGCCCGGACCGCCCCGGCGGCTCGGTGGTCGACAGCGACCGCCGCCTCGTCCCCTACACGCTCGCCAAGGCGTTCCTGTCGTCGCATGTTGCGCTCGGTTCGACGGTCGCGAAGCGGCTGAAGAACGCCACCGAGCCGCGCGAGACCGAGGCGCTCAACAACCTGGCCTTCCTCGTCGAGCAGATGGGCGACGCGGACTCCGCCAAGCTCAGGGCCCTCGTGGACGAGTTGAAGAACATCGGCGTGAAGGCCAAGGGCTCGGTGCGCGCCGTCGTGTTCTCCGAGAGCATCCCGACCCTCGAATGGCTGGCCCGGACCGTCCCCGCGGAGCTGGGACTCACCCCCGACCAGGTGCAGATCATGCACGGCGGCTTCTCCGACCAGCGCCAGCAGGAGATCGTCGAGGCCTTTTCCCTTGCCGACAGCAAGGTCCGGCTGCTGTTCACCGGGGACGTGGCGTCCGAGGGCGTGAACCTGCACCGCCAGTGCCACCACATGATCCACTACGACCTGCCGTGGAGCCTGATCCGGATCGAGCAGCGCAACGGCCGCATCGACCGGTACGGGCAGGAGCACGAGCCGCAGTTCCGCGCGATCGTCCTGACCTCGGAGACCGAGGGCGCGCTGGACGACACGACCGTCGCCGAGAAGCTGCTGAGGCGCGAGGAAGACGCCCACCGCAACATCGGCACGGCAGAAGCGGTCACCCGCGAGTTCACGGCGAAGAAGGAAGAAGATCGACTCATCAAGGACCTCCTCAAGGGCAAGTCGGTCGAGGAGTCCCTAGCGGAGGCGCCGCCCGTCGACTTCATGGCCGAGCTGTTCGGCGCGGTGGAGCAGGGCGAGGCACGCGCGGAGGTCAGGCGGGCCCGCGTCCCGAAGCTGTTCGGGTCGACGGAGGAGTTCGTCCGGGAGGCGCTGCGCACCGTCTGCCCCGGCCTGCGCGTCGATGACGACGGCGGGCTGCTCGCCTTCGCGCCGCCCTCCGACCTCGTCCATCGGCTGTCCGCCCTGCCGGCGTCCTACCTGCGCACCCACAAGATCACCGAGCGGATGAAGGTCACCTTCGACCACGACCTCGCGCAGCGCAAGCTGGACGAGGCCCGCCGCACCAAGACCATGTGGCCGGACATCGCCTACCTGTCCGACCTCCATCCGATGGTCGAGTGGCTGGTGGACAAGGTGCAGGTGCAGCTCGTCCGGCGGCAGGCGCCCGTCATCTCCGCGAAGGTGGACGAGCCGACGTTCCTCGTCCAGGGCATCTACTCCAACGCGCTCGGTCAGCCGACGGTGGTCGACTGGATGGCGATCAGCGGCCTGCCCGGCGCGCCGGTCGTCCGCGACATGACCGAGGTCCTCACCGAGGCCGGGGTCGGTCCCACGATGATCAACACCAGCCGGGCACCCGACATCGAAGGACTCACCCCTCTCATCGAGCCGGCGATCCACGCCGCGCGCCGCCACCTGGACGAGCAGCGCGACCGGCACGACGACGAGGTGGCGCGGCCCCTCCGGGAGTACGACGGGCAGCTCGAACTGTGGGAGCGCGAGAGTTTGAAGAGCCTGGACGGGACGTCGCACGGCGCGAAGAAGCGGGGGCAAGTGAACGACACCGTCGCCGACCAGAAGCGGTTGCTCCAGAGCATGGAGACGACGGGGGAGCCGCTGCTGCGCATCCTCGCCGTCCTTGAGGGGGACGCATGACGTATGACTCGATCGTCAACCGCGGCGACTACTTCTCGGCCCACTACCTGGCCGAGGTCCTCCCCAAGGACCTGAAGAAGAAGGACGGGCTGCTCGCCCGCTGGGCCGAGACCGAGAAGGACGGGCAGCCGACCCCGCGCACCGGCCTGCGCGGTCTCAAGCGCAGCTACTTCAAGGACCGTCCCATCTTCGCGGACGCCCTGGAGACCGTCCGCGAGGGCAGGGACATCCCGAAGATCGAGGAGTGGAAGAAGTCCCTCCACGAGCTGCACGGCGACATCCTCCGCGCCCTGGGCTTCGACGCCGAGCCGCGCGTCCTGACGGTCGAGCGGTCGGACAAGCGGTACGAGGTCGCCGTCGCGCACGCCGAGCCGGCCGACCGTCCCAGCGTCATCGCGATCGAGTGCGGATGGGCCCCGGACGTCGACGCCGCCCTCGACATCACCGACGCCGGACGGCTCCTCACCCCCGTCGAACTCGACCACCCGCACATGCTCCGGACCGGGGACAAGCTCGCGTCCTGGCTGTTCGCCGCCGACGACCCGCCCCGCTACGTGCTGATCCTCGCGGGCGGCGTGGTCATCCTGGCCGACCGGATGACCTGGGGTGAGGGACGGTACCTCGCCGTCAGCCTGGACATCGCGCTCGGCCGCAGCACCGCCGCGTCCAGCGAGATCGAGACGATCGCCGCCCTGTTCAGCGCCGACTCGCTGCTGCCGCCCGAGGAAGGCGGAGCCGAACCCCTCGCCGAACTGCTCTCCGGCTCCCGCCAGCACGCCGTCGGCGTGTCCAAGGAGCTGCGAGAAGGACTCCGCGAATCCGTCGAGATCATCGCCAACGAGGTCCTCACTCGGATGCGGGAACAAGGCGTCCGCCCCGAAGAGGTCATGGAACCGGCGGCCTTCGCCAAGGAACTCGGCCGCGAATCCCTCCGCTACCTCTACCGGATTCTCTTTCTGCTGTATGCCGAGGCCCGCCCGGAACTCGGCATCCTCCCCACCGACGACGAGGCGTACGTCAGGGGCTACAGCATGGCCCGCCTCGGCGACCTGATCGTCCGCGACCTGGTCTCGGAGGAGTCGCGCCGCAGCGTCCACCTCTACGAGTCGCTCGACCTGCTTTTCCGCATGGTCAACGAAGGGCACAACCCGCGCGGCGCGGGCCTCACCCTCGGCTCGGACGGTGAAGGACTCCGCTTCGAACCCCTCAAGTCCGACCTGTTCGACCCCGCCCGCACCCGCCTCATCGGCAAGGCCGCGATCGACCTGGACGAGGACGAACCCGACTCCACCCCTATCGACACCCGCCTCCGCAACGAGGCTCTGTATAAAGTGCTGCGCCTCCTCATGCTCGCCAAGGGCAAGCGCAAGGAACGCGGCGGCTTCATCTCGTACGCGCAGCTCGGCATCAACCAGCTCGGCGCGGTGTACGAGGGGCTGATGTCGTACACGGGGTTCATCGCGAAGGAGGAGCTGTACGAGGTCGCCAAGAACGGCGACCCCAAGGACGGCTCCTGGATGATCCCCGCCTCCAAGGTCGACGACTACGAGGACGCCGTCTTCGTCCGCCGCGTGGACGAGAACGGCATCAAGACCGAGGACCGCGTCCGCTACAAGCCCGGCGCCTTTGTCTATCGGCTCGCCGGCCGCGACCGCCAGACCAGCGCGTCCTACTACACGCCCGAGTCACTGACGCAGGTCACCGTGCAGTTGGCGCTTCGCGAGCGTCTCGACCAGGACGGGACGACGACCAAGGCCCGCGAGATCCTCGACTGGACGATCTGCGAACCCGCCCTCGGCTCCGGCGCATTCCTCAACGAGGCCATCAACCAGGTCGCCGCCGAGTATTTGAAACGACGGCAGGCCGAGAAGAACCAGAGCCTCGAACCCGACCGCTATACGGAAGAACTCCAGAAGGTCAAGGCGTACATCGCGCTCCATAATTCGTATGGGGTGGACCTCAACGAGACTGCCGTCGAACTGGCCGAAGTCTCGCTGTGGCTGAACGTCATGCACCGGGGGCTACAAGCTCCGTGGTTCGGCCTGCACCTGCGCCGGGGCAACTCGCTCATCGGCGCCAGCCGCCGCCTGTACGAGGCGCACCATCTGAAGAAGAAGGCGTGGCTCACCACCGCGCCTGCGGACCACCCTTTCCGCGACGGTCCGATCCCCGACGGCCACATCCATCACTTCTTGCTGCCCGCCCAGGGCTGGGGAGCGGTGGCGAGCGAGAAGGAAGCCAAGAACCTTGCGCCCGACGACGCCAAGCGCCTCGGTGACTGGCGCAAGGGGATGCTCAAGGACCCGTCCACGAAGAAGAAGCAGGGACAGAAGCTCACCCAGGTCCAGCGCCTACAGGGCCTAGCCCGCCGCGCGGAGTACCTGTGGGACCTGGTTATTAAGCGCTTGGAGCTGTCCGAGAAGGACATCAGCCGCCGTATCCAGGTGTGGGGAGCGGACGACCTCCGCGAACCGGGGGAGGAGATCGTCTCCCGCGAGCAGATCCTTGACGATCTCACGTGGCCGGGGACGCCCTTCTGGCGCCTCAAGACGTTGATGGACGCGTGGTGCGCTCTCTGGTTCTGGCCGCTCGACAAGGCTGGCCTGCTGGACGGCTCGGACGGCATCTACGAGCGGTTGAAGGGCAACGTCCTCGACAGCGCACCGCCCACACCCGCCGAAGTAGAGGCACCGGACCCCGATCCGGCCGGTTTCCCGCAGAGTTGGGAGGCAGCGTCCCTCTTCGGAGAGACCCCTGTCCAGATCCCGATCAACGAGTCGAAGCCGCGCCCCAGGTCACCCCGCAAGCCCGCCCGCGTCGAGCGCCGCTCAGTGATCCCGCTCGCCAATCTGGACGACTGGCTCGACTTCGCCGAGGCCCTCCTTGGCGCTGATGACATCCCCGAAGACTCCCTCGGTGCCCATTTCGCCTCCTTGGGGGAGTTGGGCGAACACGAAGACCAGCTCCCTGCCTGGACGGGCATGGACAACGAATTCAAGCTCAGCGAACGCTTTCCCTGGCTCCGCACAGTCGAAGACATTTCCGCCCAGCAAGGCTTCTTCCATTGGGAACTCCAGTTCGCCCAGGTCTTCTCGAAGGGGGGCTTCGACGTTCAAGTGGGTAATCCTCCATGGGTGCGACCCGACTGGGATGAAAATGCTGTCTACGCAGAGTTCGATGCCTGGTTCAAACTAGTCGATAAAGCTCATGTAGAAGAGGTGCGACAGCGAAAGGGAGCGGTTCTGTCGACCGAATACAATATGGCCAGGATCAAGGAGGAACTTGCTCAGCACAGTGGAGTGGCTGAATTCTATTCCCTGATATCGACATTTGCTCAGCTGGCTGGCACACGTCCCAACCTCTATAGAGCATTCATGATTCGCGCCTGGCGGAGTCTTGCGCCTCGCGGTATCGCGGGGCTGTTGCATCCAGATACCCACTTCGCTGGAGTAAAAGAGGGACAGCTCCGTGCGGAGGCGTATCAACATCTACGATTTCATGTCCATTTTCACAATAGACGGAAGATCTTCTCTGAGATTCACGCCAACACCGAATTCGGTATTCATATCTACGGAGTTAGGCAAGAAGTATCCTTCGTCAATATCAGCTGGCTTTTCGATCCAGCTACTCTCAACGAGTCGCTGACGCACGACGGATCCGGTGAGCTCCCTGGCATTAAAAATAAGGGAACCTGGGATTTGCGAGGCCACCGCGATCGCCTGGTTCGCGTCGATCCCAGCGTTCTTGCTGAATCCGCGCGGCTTGCTGGAGAGGCGGAAGGTGCAGCCTCAACTGCAAGACTTCTATCGCCGGTTACCACCGCAGAACAGCAGGCGGTGTCCGTTCTAGCTCGGCAGCAAACCAGGCTCGGTAGTGCGACTCGCTACACTAGTATCGGATTCGACGAAGGCAAGGCCAAGCGCGAAGGGCTGCTACGTTGGATGACCTATGACCCCGAATCGTGGGCGGATGTCGTCCTTCAAGGGCCCATGATTAGCATTGCCACGCCTCTGGCCAAGCGACCATTGATTCCATGTCGGACAAACAGAGACTATGCCGCCTACGATTTGGTCACCTTGAAAGATGACCAAATTCCACGGACCAACTATCGTCGGACGTCAAATTCCCGACAATACACGGCCGCATTGGATATTTGGGGTGGAGAGCCCTGCACCACATATTATCGTCATGCCTGGCGACGTATGATCCCGTTTGACACAGAGCGCAGCCTATTCGCCTTTATTGTGCCGCCCGGTCCTGCTCATGTGGATGGCATTCGCAGCATGGCCATGGAGTCCCCCTTGGAAACTGCGCTTACGACGGGTTTCTGGTCATCACTTCCTCTCGACTACCTTTTGCGAGTAAGAGGTAAATCGGATGTGGGTCACACTGAGGCTGCCGCGATGCCAGCTGTGGACCCTAGACACCAGCTGTCAATGGCGCTGCTACTTCGTACGCTGCGCCTAAACTGCCTCACGGACGCATTCGCCTCGTTGTGGAGCCAGCTTTACGATGAGCAATGGCGGTTCGAATCGTGGGCTGCAAGTTGGCCAGGGTTGTCACCTCTCGAAACTGCAACGTCCCGATGGGATAGATCGGTTCCTTTGAGAAATGAACGTACACGGCGGGCAGCACTCGTCGAGATCGACGTCATATCAGCACTAATGCTCGGCTTCTCGGTGGAGCAACTCATCGCGATCTATCGCTCGCGTTATCCGATCCTGTCGGACTATGAGGCGGCAACCTGGTTCGACATGGATGGCCGCAAAATTGCGGCTAATCACCATGCGTATGGATGCGGTCAGGCTAAGAGTGACTACGACCAACTAATGGAGTACTTGAACAGTCCGAACCAAGGTTGCGGTCCTGCGGGGTACAAGGCACCCTTCTACAGGGCTGATCGAGAGGCTGAATACCGGGAAGCATATGCTGTTTTCTCGGATCGTATGGAGCGCGCAAAATAGAGGGTGGACGCCTCAATGATGGGGTGCGTCAGCACGATGCACGGCCGTCGCGCTCTGGATTGCTTGTCCTGGTCACACGACAAGGGCCGCGGTGACCTGCGTGAGGCGGGTGTGTGGCGGTGCTGAGCATTGAGTCGCAGCGGATCGGTTCTCTGGCTCCTTTTGCAAGGGCTGACAAGATGGTTGGCGCGGTCCCCGTTGGAGCGGGTGAGGGTTGAGCGGTGGATGACCGGCGGCTGGGGCTCGTCCACATGATGGCGTTTTGTAGTGCCCTCCGGCCTCCTCGGTAGTCGCGCGCAGAGCGGTGTCGGACGTTGACCTGCGCCATATCGCCTCGATGGGAGGTTCCATCAGAGCGGCATGCCGCAACTCAACGTGGGGTCAGGGCTTGAGGCGGGCCCAGACCCATTTGCCGCCGGACGGGTCGGGGGTGTGGCCGCACTCGGCGGCGAGGGCCGCGACGATCGGCAGGCCCCGGCCGCCATTGTCGTCCCAGTGCTCCTCAGGGCTAATGCGTTCTCAGGTAGTGAGATCGAGTAGTTGAAGTGCGTGGGTGGGGTGTGCCCGGTAGTGGTCGTTGGCGGCGGCGATGTTGGTCCAGCCCATGAGGTTGGCGAGGGCGATGGCCA
>NZ_SMKK01000059.1 GCF_004348425.1 Actinomadura sp. 7K507 | reverse complement strand
CCCGAGCCCGGCACGCCCGCTGCTGCCATCCCCACCCTCACCCCGTGACGCGGACTCCGGGCCAATGATCATAAAACCGGGGGACGACTCGCATGTCCGAACCGCCCCGAAGTGCAGGTGAACGTCAGGTGGATGATCGATGTCGGCTCCGGACGGCGACGGCCCGGTGAACTCCCCGCCGGACATCAGGGAGCGGGCCCCGAACCGGGAGTCGCGGCCCGCCATCTCACTCACGGAGTGCCTTGCGATGATCTGCCCGATCCGGGTTGGCGAGCGGACAGGGGCGCCCGTAGTCTGCGCCTGATCTTGAAACGAGGGGGACCCTTGGAAGGCCTGAAGCCCGACGATCCGCGGACGATGGGCGATTACCAGCTGCTCGCCCGGCTCGGTGCGGGCGGCATGGGGCAGGTCTACCTGGGCCGTTCGCCCGGCGGGCGCATGGTGGCCGTCAAGCTGGTCCACACCGGACTGGCCAAGGACGCGATGTTCCGGCGGCGCTTCCGCCGCGAGGTCGAGGCGGCGCGCCGGGTCGGCGGCCAGTGGACGGCCCCGGTCCTGGACGCCGAGACCGAGTCGGAGACCCCGTGGGTGGCCACCGGGTACGTGCCCGGTCCCACGCTGGCGGACACGGTGGAGCGGCACGGTCCGCTGCCCGAGCGGTCCGTCCTGGCCCTGGCGTCCGGGCTCGTCCGCGCTTTGCAGGCCGTGCACGGCTGCGGGCTGATCCACCGCGACATCAAGCCGTCCAACGTGCTGGTGACGATCGACGGCCCGCGGCTGATCGACTTCGGCATCGTGCGGTCGGTGGACGCCAGCGTGGCCACCCGCACCGGGGCCCTGATCGGCTCGCCCGCGTTCATGTCGCCCGAGCAGGCACGCGGCAACGAGCTGGGTCCGGCCAGCGACGTCTTCAGCCTGGGCTCGGTGCTCGCCTATGCCGCGACCGGCCGCCAGCCGTTCGGTGCGGGCCTCAGCGGCGTGCACGCCGTGCTCCTCCAGGTCGCGCAGGGAGACCCGCAACTCGGCGGGCTGTCCGGCCCGGTCCGCGCCCTGGTGGAGGCATGCCTGGCCAAGGTGCCGGAGCAACGTCCCCCGCTCGGCGCGATCCTGGAGCGGCTGCCTCCGCCGTCGAACGCCTGGCTGCCGGGGGAGGTCGTCACGGAGCTGGGCCGCCACGCGGCCGCCCTGCTCGACCTGGAGAGCCCCGAGCTCCACATGGCTCCCGCTCCGCCGTCACCCGCAGGGCCGCCCGCGGACGCGACGATGGACGGGATGAGGGACAACGCCCTCACGAAGCCGAGCCATCACCGTCCCGCGTCGCGCAGATGGCTGTACCCGGCGGTCGCCGTCGCCGCCGGGGTCGCCTTGTTCGCGGCGGGGACGGCCGTCGCCCGCGTCGGCGGTTCCGGAGACGACTCCTCCGGGCAGGGCGCCGGGACCGGGAAGGGCGAAGGCGTTGTGCCGCCCGCCATGCTCGGAACCTGGGAGGGCGACTACGACACGACCACCCAGGCCGGGAACCCGGTGACGCGGTACCGCCGGATCACCCTTACCCAGGGCAAACTCGGTGCGGACGTCGCCACGATCAGGGTGAGCACCGACAAGGGCGAAAGAGGGCTGCTCGACAGGGCGGTGTGCGAGTACGTCGCCAGGCTGGCCGCCGGTTCGCCCGTCGTCGAGCTCCGTCCGCGCCTCACGAGGAGCACTCCGCCGGGCAGATGCGAGCACGACCCTCCGCAGACGATGAAGATGAACGGCACGGACATCCGCTGGGCCGCGCGGCGCCAGTCGAGCCGCCTCACCCGCGCTCGCAACAACGCGATACCGGTCCAGTTCCACGGCCGCTGGGCCGGGACGGACCCCCGGGGGGTCCGCAGGGTGTTCACCATCCGCGGCGGCACCGTAGGCAGCGAGGCCATCCAGATCAAGCTCACCACGCCCGGTGGCGCCCCCCTCTGCGAAATGAAGGCGGTCCTCGTCTCCGCGGACAGCCCGATCATTTACCTGCCCATTCGCTTCACCAAGCCCAACCGCGTCTGCGCGCTCGGGGAGATCACGGGTTTCCAGCTGGAGGGCCAGGGCCTGGTCTGGGGCGACGGCCAGGTCCGCCTCAGGCGCATCTGAGTCAGGCGCCCGCCATGTAGCTACGGGCGCATCCTTGCCCAGACCCACTTCCCCCCGGCGGGGTCGCGGATGACGCCGCACGTGGCGGAAAGTGCCTGGACGATGTGAAGGCCCCAGCCGCCGTTGTCGTCGAACGCCTCCTCGGACAGGTCGAGGTCTTCGAGGGTGAGTTCGGTCATCGGCTTGGCCTGGGGTAGTTCGTGGGCCGCGTCCCAGACGGCGATGATGACGCCGTACGCGTCCCGGCTGAGCTGGAGGCGGATCTCCGCGTGCGGCGTCTGGCGGCTCGCGTTGGTGACGAGTTCCGAGACGACCAGAAGTGCGCTGTCGAGAATGTGGAAATAGTCCCATTTGCGGATTCGTGTATCCGTGAAAGTGCGTGCGAGCCCCACTGCGGCCGGTGTGCCCATAAGGGGCATGACCGACTCTTCGGTCGCCGTCATCGCCATCGTCCCGTCCTTGCCCGAGATTCCGATTTCCTGCGACAAGGATCACCGCAACGTTCTAGGTTCTTCTTGTACTTATAAACAACACCAAACAGGAGATCTGATGCCGCTCGTCCGCGACCCCATCGAACCCAAGATTTCTCTGTGGCACCTCCTGGCCTTCTACCTGCGGTTTCTTCGCGAGAAGGAGGGACTCTCGCTCACCCAGTGCGGGAAGATCATCGGGGTGGCTCGATCCACTGTTTCGAACATCGAGGCAGTAAGGCAGCATCCGCAGGAAGACCAGCTCACCAAGCTGGACGAGAAGTATGGCACGGGCGGGCTTTTGCAGTTCTTGCTGTGGTATGCCCGAAATACCCATGACCCGGACTGGGGACGTCAACTCGTCCCGCACGAAGAACAGGCGGGGGCGTTCAGGGCGTACCACGGGAAAACGATTCCCAGGCCCTTCCAGACTGAGGACTACATGCGCGCTCTTGCCGTGGCGGGCACGCCGGATGATGCTGACGACACCATGGCCAGGCGCCTGGCCCGGCAGCAGGTCCTACTTGACCGGGACAAGCCGCCGTTCTTCTACGTGATCCTAGAAGAGGAGGTGCTCCGCGCCTGCGTTGGCGGCCCTGAGGTCATGAAGGGACAGCTCGCGCACCTCCTGTGGATGATGGATCTCCCGCACGTCATCATCCGTTTCATCCAACCTTCGGCGGGTGCTCATGAGGGTTTCGACGGTGCTTTCCAGATCATCAGCTTGGAACGTCGGGACATTGCCTACGCGGGTGCGCAGTACGGCGGACGGCTGATCGAGGCCCCCGCCGAGGTGCGCGATCTTTGGGCTAGGTTTGACCGCATCGGCGCGAAGGCCCTCCCGGAAGATGCCTCGCGCGCTCTAGTCGAGCAGTACTTGGAGCAGTACACATGAACGTCCAATGGCGAAAGAGCACCCATAGCAGCGGGGTCAACGACGAGGACTGCGTTGAGCTGGGACGACTTGCGCCAAGGGTCGGGATCGGGGTGCGGGACAGTAAGGACCCGGACGGGGGCCATCTCACCCTGTCCGTGGCGGAGTTCGCGAGCCTGGTCGAGTGCGTCAAGCGGCACTCGGAGCGCTGAGCGTCCCACCACCCCCGAAACCCCGAGGTGATGGAGGAGGAGCTTCGCGCCTGGGGCAATATCCGGATCACGGGGAGGCCCGGCGGTGGTAACCGTAACCACGTGCGGGAGGCTGTCGCGGGCGATGGGCAGCGGCTGGTGGTACGGCGGAGCAGGCGAACGGTACCGGCGCTGGACTGGGAGTTGGACCTCCTGGAGCACCTCGGCGGGTGTGGCTTCACTGTCCCGGCTGTAGTGCCCACGCTGGACGGTCGGCGCCACGTGCGTGGGGTGGTGGTGCAGGAGTGGCTCAACGGGCGTCCGCCCGCACGTGAGGACTGGGCGGCCGTGGCCACTGAACTGCGGCGATTGCATGCGGTCACGCGAGGCTGGTCGCAGCGCCCTGGGTTCCGGTCCACCCGCGACCTGTTGCTTCATGAGCGCGGTGGGGACGTTGATCTGTCGGCGATGCCGCAGGCGGCCGTCCGGGCCTGCCGCGAGGCGTGGCGAGGGCTCGCGGGTGTCCCGATGGCGGTGGTGCACGGTGATCCCGCCCCCGGCAATATCCGTGTGACCCCGAGCAGCGTTGGTCTCTTGGACTGGGACGAGGCTCGGGTTGACCACGTTGACCTCGACCTGGCCGACCTGCCGATTACGGTCCTGCCCACCGCCCAGCAGGCACGCGCGCGTGCCGCTGTCCACGCTTGGGAAGCCGCCTGCTGCTGGCGTATCGAGAACCATTACGCCCGGCGACGCCTCGCGGACCTGGAGCTCACCCGCAGGGAGGGAGGAGCCGCTGACTGGTGAGCAGGCGGTGGCCGTGCTCGCTGGCCATGCGGTACCTGACCGTGGTGAAAGAACGGCCGCCGGTCGCGGAACTCCGCGCGGGTTCACTAGTGGGAGCGGGCTGGTGTGCTCGGACCGGACCGGACCGGACCGGACCGGACCGGGACGTGCACGCACGCGCCCAGACCAGGTGCTGGGCGACAAGGCCTACTGCTCCCGGGCAACCGGGCCTACCTGCGGCGTCGCGGGATCCGGGGCGACCGTCCCGGTCAAGGTCGACCAGTAGGCCCACCGCAAGGCCAAGGGCTCGGCCGGAGGACGACCACCCACCTTCGACGCGGGCGTCTAGGTTGCCGGGTGGCTGGAGCCGGGGAGCCTCAAGCCGTTTGCTGCGAGCCGGAGCTCCCAGCAGTCGTCGCCCCTATCTGACAACGTCTCCCATGACCACGTCGGGGCGCACGTTGGTGTAGTTGGCGACATCATCCCTGATCTCGGCGCCCTTTTCGGTCATCGCTGCGCCGAACGCTTCGGCGCTCGACACGAGCGCCCAACCGATCGCCTCGTACGGACCGCTGGTGATCTTGTCGGCGCCCCAGCTCTGACAGTCGTCGCCGAGCGCGGCGGCGAGCATCGGCATGTGCGTCGACGTGTAGTAGTCCATGTCAAACGTCGACTCGTCGGTCTTCGGATAGAGGAACATCACGCGGATCATTCGCAGAGTGTCGCATGCTGATCGGGATGGTCCGTTACCCAGACCGCCTTACTGGCCCAAAAGGTGCCAAGCCCCAACCTGTCCGCAGCTCTGGGAGCAGATGAGGGACGCGGTCGATGTTCGTGGTGATCGCCTAGCGGTGGGCTTAGAAGGAGAGCGTTACCTCGGGTGTTGCGGTCGGGGTGCAGAGGACGGCGTCGAACGCGTCGGCGACGGGCATTTCCAGGTCGCTGCTCTGGGTGCGGATCCGCGCGGGGAACGGCCCGCCTGCGAGGGGCCGCAGGTCGGTCAGCGTGACGTCCTCACCGAGACCGGCCCGAGTGAGGGCTCCTTCCATGCTGTCCGGCTGCGGCGGGGGCACGGGCGTTTCGGCGATGGAGAAGCCGGTGCCGGGCGTGTCGTCGGGCACCATCTCCGGGACGCTGGCGGCGGTGTGCGTCAGTGCGAGGGAACGGTAGTCGGCGCCCAGTTCGCGGGCCAGGTAATGACCCATCGGGTAGGCCCACAGTTCGCCGTCGAAGTAGATCGGCGTCTTCTGTATGTGGTTGTTGTGCGCGGCCAGGACGAACCTGGTGTCAGGGTCCGCGCGGTCGAGGTGCCACCGGAGCGTGGTGGACATGAACCGTTCCCGGACGGACGTGTCCTGCGGCAGTCCACCACCGGCGAAGAGTGCGCTCATGGCCCCGAACATGTAATCGGTGTGGCAGGCCGCCTCGATGTCGCGCAGGGCGACGTCGTACCTGTCCTGACCGGCCGCGGCGACATAGCGGGGCTCCAGGGCGCGTGCCCGCAGGCGCAGCCGGGCCAGGGCCGCGGTCAGCGCGTCCTGGTCGGCCCGGTCGAGCCGGCCCCAGCCGGGAGCGGCCAGCGCCTGCGAGGCCCCGGTGAACTCGTCCGAGATGCGCAGGGCGATCTCGACGAAGGGAACCGCGTCGGGGTCGACTTCCCGCAGATATTCGGCGACCGGCTCCAGCGCGGGACGCAGCGTCCCGCCAGCCTCCGGCACATCGATGCCCACGAGGTCGAGGGGATGCTCACTGGTCCGGTTGTGTCCGCGGAGCCGGGTGGCCAGCTCGCCGGTCATTCCCGCGAACGTGGTGCCCCGCATGCCGGACAGTTCGTCATCGCCGCCCGCGCCGCGTATCCAGCGGCCGAGCGGGCGGCCCTCGGCGAAGCCGAACTCGAAGGCCAGCACGGTGAATCCGCAGCGCTCGGCGAGGAACCGGAGGAGCCGGAAGCGGGCGTCGGTGAACTCGCGGACGAAGTGGCAGCCCTCGCCCAGCGCGACGACGCGGGCGTCGCCGACGATGTCGCGCAGCGGTTCGAGGTCGTCCAGAGGCGCGGCCGGGTCGAGGCCCCCGAGGACGGCAGGCTGGAAAAGGTCGGACATGACGTGCTCCAGTCTCGGCAACAAGATCATCACCATTAGGGGCCGCGTGGGTTCGGCGTCAGTCGGCGGGGTGCACGATCTCCCAGAGGTGGCCGTCGGGGTCGGCGATGGTGCCGGTGTAGCCCCACTGCTGCTGCCCCGGCTGGGTCGCGACGCTGGCGCCGGCTTCCACCGCCGTGCGAACCAGTTCGTCCACTGCAACGGTCGAGTCGACGGTAACGCTCAGGAGACACTCGACGGTGCCTTGGGCGGCGGTGGCCCGGTCGGCGGTGACCCAGCCGAAACCTCCGGTCGGGATGTACATGACACGTGCCCGTTCATTGACGACTACCTGAAGAGGCTCGGGAACCCCGTCCTCGGCGAGCTCTCCAGGGGTCTCGAACCCCAGCGCCCGCGCAAAGGTGTACGCCCGGCGGCGGTCCTCGGTCGGTACGGCGATGGTGATGTCAAAGGTGTTCATATCCGTGTTGACCGTAGTCGCCGCCGCGAATCATCGGTCGGCCGGAATTCGGAAGGCGACCGCGTCCGGCCCCGGGACGTGCTGGAGGCCCGTCCGATCGGGCGGGAGCGCGGTCGCAGGTGACATCGCCCTCGTTCTTCGAGATCGCCGGCATTCTCATCTCGGCGGAGGGCCCGATCAGGTGCCTGCGTATCCGCTTTCCCATGAACGCCGCTCCTGAGCCGTGCCCCGGAGGCCGTCCAGCATCACTCGGGAGGTGGCGTCGCCGATGCGCGCGCCCGGACGGCAGACGTTCGTGCTGAGGATGTCGACGACCTCGGCGGGGCCGATGTCACGGCGCACCGTCCCCTCACGCTGCGCCTGCTCGACGACGTCCCGGAGGAGGTCGTTGACCTCGTCTTGCAGGGCCAGCCGCTCGTGCGGGACGGGTCCGTCCTCGGCGATGGACTTGACGAGGGCGAGCGGCTGCCCGATGGAGTAGGCGATGACCTGGGTGAACACGTCCCAGCGTGGGAGGTCCTGCGCGGACAGCAGCCGGATCCGCTCGCCGAGCCGGTGGAGCGCGGCGGTCGCGATCTCCTCGACGAGCGCCCGCCGGTCCGGGAAGTGCCGGTAGAGGGTGCCCACGCCGAGCCCGGCCTCGCGCGCGATGTCCTCCATGCCCACGCCGGGACCGCGCTCGGCGAAGAGTTCGAGCGCGCAGGCGACGATCCGCTCGCGGTTGCGCTGTGCGTCGGCTCGCATCGTCCTCCGTCCGGAGTCGCCCGGAATCTCGGATTCAGGTTACCCTGCGACTCGTAACGGAACCGGAAGATCCGATTCATCTTTGGAGCCCCATGCGCATCGGAATGTTCACCGCCGCCGCGATGGCCCCGCTGGACGACCTCGTCGCTCAGGTACGCCTGGCCCGGGACGCCGGGCTCGCGAGCGCGTTCTTCGGCCACCTCTCGTCCTGGGACGCCCTCATGACCGCGGCGCTCGCCGGACGCGAGGTGCCCGGCATCGAGGTCGGCACCGCGATCGTCCCGACCTACCCGCGCCACCCCCTCACCCTGGCGAGCCAGGCGCTCACCGCGCAGGCCGCCGCGGGCGGGCGCTTCACCCTCGGCATCGGGCCGAGCCATCAGGCGATCATCGAGGGCTCCTACGGGATCCCCTACGATCGCCCCGCCCGGCACGTCCGCGAGTACCTTTCCGCCCTGCGGCCGCTGCTGCGCGGCGAGGACGTCGACCACCACGGCGAGACGCTGACCGCGGCGGGCACGGTGGACGCCCCGGGCGTGACTCCGCCGCCGGTGATCCTGTCCGCGCTCGGGCCCGCGATGCTGCGCATCGCGGGGGAACTCGCCGACGGCACGGTGACGACCTGGACCGGCGCCGACGCGATCGCCGACCACGTCGTGCCCGCGATCACGAGGGCCGCCGAATCCGCCGGGCGGCCCGCACCGCGCGTGCTGGCGGGCGCCATGGTCGCGCTCAGCACCGACCCGGACGGCGTCCACCGCGAGGTGGCCGAGCGGTTCGCCGCCGCGTCGGACTTGCCCGCCTACCGGGCGATCCTCGACCGCCAGGGCCTGTCGGGCGTGCACGAGACCGTCATCGCGGGCGACGAGACGGCGGTCGCCGCGCGACTGCGCCGCTTCGCCGACGCCGGTGCCACGGACCTGCTGATCAGCCCCTACGGCGACGCGGCGCGCGTCCTGGAGTTCGCCGCCTCCCTGAGTTGACGGGGCTCGCTCGAATGCTCGCGCCGTAGCCGGCGACCAGGACGCGGCCGGGTCGAGGACGGCCGGGCGGTCAGGCCGGTCGGCGCAGGCGGTACCACTGGGGTGAGGTTCTGTTCATCGGCCAGCCCAGGCCCGCGGTCTCCGCGGCCTGGACGTCGAGCAGTTCCCAGTCGGGGAACGCGGCCTCGACCTCCGCTTGGGAGACCCCACCGATCCGGGAGCGCAGCCGGGTCACGCCGAAGGCGAGCATCAGCAATGTCGAGCCGGGGTTCGCCAGCGCGGAGACACCCTGCCCCTCGGCCCGTTGCCGTCCGGTGTCGAAACCCTGGAAACAGCCGATGTCGAGGAAGAAATCGAACGTTCCAAGGTCGGCCGAAGGGAGGTCCGTGACGTCACCGACGACGTACGTGACCCCCTTAGCCTCCTGGCGCTTGGCCTCTTCGATCGCGGCCGGTACGTAGTCGACGCCCACGGCCTCCCAGCCTCTGCGTCCCAGTTCGGGAGTGAACTGGCCACGGCCGCAGCCGAGATCGAGGGCCCTTCCGAGTGGACGTGAACGTTCGGTCTCCTCGCGGTCCAGCAGGGCGGCGATGCTGTCCGCCGCGGCCTTTCCGTAGCGTTCCCATGGCGTCATGCCGAAGCGATACATTCGGGCGTAGTTCGTCACTTTTACGACCCTCTCACGGGCTGTCCCAGGGGCCGCATTGGGGTGGGTTGAGCGAGAGCCGGGCGAACGAGTACCTCGTGGGCGGCGCTATGCGAGCACACCGCATTCCAACCGCCGGGTTGGAGTCAGTCGGCTGAGACGGCTTCGGTCGCGGGCAGTCTGAGCAGGTCCGGCCGTGTGGCGCGGGAGAGCCATACATGGGCCGGGTCGGTCAGCAGGCGGCGGGCCTCCAGGTCGATCAGGCCGCTCACGTAGTTCACCTCGGCGGCCACCTCGCCGTCCGATCGGCGGAAGGCGTGCTCGACGCGGTAGGTCTTGCCCGCGCCCCATTTCCAGTCGCAGGTGACATCGACCTCGTCCCCCGCCCGCAGTTCCTTGTAATACCGGATGACGGTTTCGAGATTGACGGGGCCGAATCCGTCGCGGAGCATTCCTTCGACCGAGACTCCGGCGGCCTGCAAACATTGAAAACGGGAATGGTCCGCGTACTGGACATAGACGGCGCCGTTGAGGTGGAGTTGCGGGTCGACCTCGTAAATTCGCACTTGGAAGCGCACGCTGAACGGGTCACTGCTCATCGTCTGTCTCCTGTTCGGCCAGCCACTGAAGGGACCGGTCGGTGAGGTAGCGCCTGCCGTCGTCGCGGACCTCCAGCCAGTCGCCTTTCACCCAGCCGCCGGCGGCCTGCGGCGAGAAGCCGTGTTTGCGGAACAACCGGCTGGACTCGTCGCGGGTGAGCCCGCGACGCCCCCACTCCGCCATGACGGCGAGGTAGCGGTCCTCTTCCGGATCCCGGGAAGCGCTGGAAATGGCGTCGGCCAAGGCGGCGAGCCCCCGGCTGATCTGACGGAGCGCCGCCGCCACCTGGTCGAGGTCCGGCGGAGGTGTGCTCATGGATCGAGCATAGCAATCGATACCGATTGCTTGACCGAAGTCGATGGCCGCTGCGCCGGGTCGTCCGTCGCCGTGACGGTTGGGTGCGCGAGTCTTGGCCGGGCCGTCCGATCGGCTGGCCGCCTTAGGTCAGGGTGTGGATCCAGGAACATTGCCACCAAATACTGGCAGTGAATTGCCGCCTGTCCGGGGAGCCACCGTGACTCGATCCGCTCCGAATCCTCTCCCGTCCCGCCGCGCCTTCACGCTCGGCGGCGCCGCCCTGCTCGGCGCCGCCGTCGCCGGACCGCTGACCGGCACGGCCCGCGCCGCCGCCCCGCCGCCGGGCGAGTGGGCCGACGTGCCCATCCCGCCGCTGTCGGGCCAGGGCTACCTGCCCGGCATCGCCGCGCCGGACCCGTGGCACGTCTTCGCCGGCGGTACCGAGAACGCGTACCAGCCGGACGCGCAGGCCGTCATGCTGCACCGGACCTGGCGCGGCTGGACGCGGGCCGCCCTCCCCGAGGGGCTGGCGGTCGTCAACGACGTCCGCGCCCGGCACGCCGCAAGCGTCTGGGCCGTCGCCTCGGGCCCGAACGCCCAAGAGCGCACCGACCTGCTGCACTGGAACGGGCGCCGCTGGACGACGGCGGCCGGGCCCGCCGGCGAGCAGCCGTACGCCATCGACCTGGACCAGGCCGGCGGGTTGTGGGCGACCGGGATCGCCGGGGACACCACGACGGTGTCCGTGCGGCGGCGCGGACGCTGGACGAACTCGCTCACCCTGCCGCAGCCCTCCGGGCTCAACGCCATCGCCGCCGGAACCGCCTCGGAGGTGTGGGCCGGCGGATATCCCGAGTCGCAGACCGGCCAGACCCCCCTCTGGCACTTCGACGGCACGGACTGGACGCGCATCCCGTGGGGGACGACCTGGGCCCACTGGATCCTGCAGATCGAGTACGTCGCCCCTGACGACGTCTGGTTCTACGCGCTGGAGCAGCACCCGCTGTTCCCGCCGCCGGCGCTGCACCACTGGAACGGCTCCGGGTTCACCGTCCACCAGATCCCCCGCGCGACCGGTACCACCGGGGCGGTGCGTCCGATGTCCGCGGTCGGGTTCCTCGGCTCGATCGCCTCCGACGGGCGCGGCGGCGTCTGGGTGTCCACCCCGCACAACACCGCCGAACTGCTGCATTTCGACGGAGCCTCCTGGACCGGCGCCACCCCGCCCGCCGGCGCGATCGCGTACTCGATGACGCGTGTCCCGTACACCACGACCGTCTGGGCCGGCACCCAGATCGGCACGGTCTGGCGCCGCTCCGCCCATCCGTAGGCCCCCCGGAAGGAGGCCCGCGTTCAGACGGCGAGGAGGTGTTTGACCTCGTCGGTGTGGAGGTCGGCGGCGGTTCCGGAGTGGGCGACGGTGCCGCCGTCGAGGATCACGAACGCGTCGGCCAGGCGGAGAGCCAGGTCGAAGTACTGCTCCACGAGCAGGACGGCGAGGTTGCGCTCCCTGTGGAGCTTCTCGATGGCCTCCTCGATCTCGCGGATGATCGACGGCTGGATGCCCTCGGTCGGCTCGTCCAGGATCAGGAGCCGCGGCCGGGTCACCAGGGCGCGGGCGATCGCCAGTTGCTGCTGCTGCCCTCCCGACAGGAAACCGGCCTGCCGTTTCAGCAGGCCGGTCAGTCGTGGGAAGACCTCCAGGGCGTCGTCGATGGCGTCCCGGTCGCGGCGTCCGGTGGCCTCCAGCGTCACCTGGAGGTTCTCCCAGACCGTGAGCTGAGGGAACGTCTCGTGTCCCTGGGGGACGTAACCCATGCCGAGCCGGACCCGTCGGAACGTGCGCATCCGCGTGACGTCGGTGCCGTCGAACGTGACCCTGCCCGCGGTCGGGGCGAGGAGGCCCATGACCGAGTTGAGCAGCGTGGTCTTCCCCACGCCGTTGCGGCCCATGACGGTGACCAGCTCACCCGGACGGATCGTCAGGTCCACCCCGAACAGGACCCGCGACCGGCCGTACGCGGCGTGCAATCCGCTCACCTGAAGCATGCTCATACCGCTTTCTCCTCTCGCGACCGGCCGAGATAAACCTCCTGGACCCGGGGATCGGCCTGGACGGTGGCGACGTCCCCCTCCACGAGCACTCTGCCTTCGTGCAGGACGGTCACCTGGGACGCGTACCGCCGCAGGAACTCCATGTCGTGTTCGACGACGATGACCGTGTGATCCGTGGCGATCTCGGTGAGCAGCTCACCCGTCCGCTCGCGTTCGTCGCGGCTCATGCCCGCCACGGGCTCGTCGAGCAGCAACAGACTCGGCCGCTGCGCGATCAGCATGCCGATCTCCAGCCACTGCCGCTGGCCGTGCGACAGCACTCCGGCGGGCCGGTCCGCCAGGCCGGCCAGCCCGATCCGGTCCAGCGCCGCCGCCACGACGTCCGGCACGCCGCGCCGCCGCCGCAGCAGCGCCGGCAGCGGGCGGCGGAAGGAGGCGGCGAGGTCGACGTTCTCCAGAACGGTGAGCTCCTCGAACACCACGGAGGTCTGGAACGTGCGGCCGATCCCGCGCCGCACGATCCGGTGCTCCGGCCGTCCCACCAGGGAGGTGCCGGCGTAGGTCACCGACCCGCTCGCCGGCCGGGTCAGGCCGGTGATCACGTCGATCAGGGTGGTCTTACCGGCCCCGTTGGGGCCGATCAGGAAGCGCAACTCGCCCTGAGCGACGGTGAGGTCGACGCCGTCGATGGCGCGGAACCCGCCGAACACGACCTCCAGTCCGCGGATCTCCAGCAGTGCGGTCACGGTGCGGCCACCTCCTTCTCCCCGGCCGCGGCGGTCACCGCGGCCCCGGTCGCGGGCGGCGGACGTGTTCGCGCCCGGCGCCGCGCCAGGGCGTCCCCGGCCTGCCGCACCGTGCCGGCGACGCCGCCCGGCGCCAGCATGATCACGAGGATGAACATCAGGCCCAGCAGGTAGACCCAGCCGCTCGGGTACTGCTCGCTGAACGTGGTTTGCGCCCAGTTGAGCAGGACCCCGCCGAGGGCCGCTCCGGCCAGCGAGAACCGCCCGCCGATGGCCACCGCGACCACGAACTCGATCGACGGGACGACCCCGAGCAGCGACGGCGAGATGATGCCGACGACCGGCACGTACAGCGCCCCGGCGATGCCCGCCATCGCCGCGGAGGCCGCGTAGGCCACGGTCTTCACGGTGGCCGGGTTGTAGCCGAGGAAGCGCACCCGGTCCTCGCCGTCGCGCACCGCGACGAGCAGCCGCCCGAAGCGGCTCTTCACCAGCTGGCGGCACAGGAGGTAGAGCGCACCCAGCACGAGGGCCACCACGAAGTAGAAGACGCGCTTGGAGCCGTCGTCCTCCGGGTCGCGGCCGAAGACGTCGTAGAAATGCGTGAGCCCGTTGGTCCCGCCCGTGAGGCCCTGCTGGCCCACGAGCCAGATCACGAAGGCCGCCGCGAGCGCCTGGCTGAGGATCGCGAAGTAGGCGCCGCGCACTCGCTGGCGGAACACCAGAAAGCCGAGGATCGCGGCGGCGACCGCCGGGACGGCCACTGCGGCGGCTATGGCGAACACCGGGTTGGTGAACGGCTTCCACAGCGCCGGCAGCTGCTCCACGCCGCTCCACACCATGAAGTCGGGCAGGCTGCCCGGCCCGGCGTCGTGGAGCTTGAGGTACATCGCCATCGAGTAGCCGCCCAGTCCGAAGAACACGCCTTGGCCGAGCGTGAGCATGCCGCCCTGGCCCCATGCGAGCCCGATGCCGAGGGCGACGATGGCGAAGCACAGGTACTTGGCGAGCAGACCGAGCCGGAACGGGTCCAGGGCGGCCGGTGCGACCACGAGGACCAGCACCGCCACTGCGAGGAAGAGCGCGGTTCCGCGCCAGCGGGCGGTCATGTCAGCGCCCGGCTGCGCAGGACGAACAGGCCCTGCGGTCGCGCCTGCAGGAACACCACGATCGCGATGAAGGCGATCACCTTGGCGAGGCTCGCGTCCGTCCAGAACTCGGCGTAGGAGTTGAGCAGGCCGAGGGCCAGCGCGGCGATGACCGCGCCGCGCAGCCGCCCGAGCCCGCCCGCGACCACGACCAGGAAGGCGTCGACGATGTAGTAGGTGCCGAGGTTGGGGCCGATCGGGCCGATCAGCGTCAGCGCGACGCCGGCGATCCCGGCGACGCCGGAGCCGATGAAGAACGTGAGCTGGTCGACCCGGCCGGTGTCGACGCCGCTGACCGCGGCGAGCTGGCGGTTCTGCATCACCGACCGCATCCGGCGGCCCTGCCGGGTCCAGCTCTGGTAGGCCCAGATCGCGAGCACCGACAGTGCCGCGAGGAGGAGGATGAACAGCCGGGTGTAGGGCAGCTGCGACCCGAACATCTGCACGCCCCCGCTGAGCCACTCCGGAGCGCGCACCTGGACGTTGGGTGCGCCGAAGATGTCACGCGCGAGCTGCTGGAGCAGCAGGCTGACCCCCCAGGTGAGGAGCAGGGTGTCGAGCGGCCGTCCGTAGAAGCGGCGGATGGCCGCCCGTTCCAGGACCAGGCCCATCGTGCCCGCGACGACGAACGCGACGGGCAGGGCCACCAGCACCGCCTGCCGCCCGGTCCAGTCCTGCAGGACGTACGCCGTGTAGGCGCCCGCCATCATGAACTCGCCGTGGGCCATGTTGATCACGCCCATCTGGCCGAACGTGAACGTCAGGCCGAGTGCCACCAGCATCAGGACGGCGGCGATGCTGAGGCCGATGGGCAGTTGGCTGAGCAGAGCTTCCATGCGACTCCTCGGTACCCGGGGTCATCGGGGTCGGGGTCATCGGGTTCGGGGCCATCGGGTTCGGGGATCCTGGGATCAGGACAGGCCGGCGGCCCACGGATAGCTCTTGAGGTACGGGTCCGGCGCGATCGGCTTGCCGGAGTCCCACACCTCCTCGATCGTGCCGTCGGGCTGGATCACCCCGATGCGGGCGGTCTTGTGCACGTGGTGGTTGGCGCCGTCGATCGTCACCTTGCCTTCGGGGAGATCGAGGGAGACGCCGCCCGCGGCCTTCTTCACCGCCTCGACCTCGGTCGTCCCGGCCTTCTCGACCGCCGCCGCCCACAGCTTCACGGCGTTGTACCCGGCCTGCATCGGGTCCGAGGTGACCTTGTCGTCGCCGTACTTGGCCTTGAACGCCTTCACGAAAGCCTCGTTGGCCTTGCCCGGGGTCGTCATGTAGTAGTTCCAGGCGACGAGGTGGCCCGCGATGTTGTCCGCCCCGATGCCCTTGACCTCTTCCTCAGCGATGCTCACCGACATCACCGGAAGGGACGAGGCGGTGGCGCCGGCGCTCTTGAGCTGCTTGAAGAACGCGACGTTGCTGTCACCGTTGAGGGTGTTGAACACCGCGTCGGGCTTCACCTGCATGACCTTGTTGACGAGCGTGCTGTACTCCGTCGTCCCCAGCGGCGTGTACTCCTCGCCGAGAACGGTCATGCCATTGGCTTTGGCGTACGCCTTGATCTCCTTGTTCGCGGTGCGCGGGAAGACGTAGTCGCTCCCGACGAGGAATATCTTCTTCTTGCCTTTCTCCTTGAGGTAGTCCAGGGCCGGGACGATCTGCTGATTGGTGGTCGCGCCGGTGTAATAGATATAGGGCGAGCTTTCCATTCCCTCGTACTGCACCGGATACCAGAGCAGTGCCTTGTTGCGCTCGAAGACGGGCAGCATCGCCTTGCGGCTGGCGGAGGTCCAGCCGCCGAACACGGTGGCGACATCGTCCTTGCGGATGAGCTTCTGCGCCTTCTCCGCGAAGGTGGGCCAGTCCGAGGCGCCGTCCTCGATGACCGGCTGGAGTTTCTTGCCGAGGACGCCCCCGGCGGCGTTGATCTCCTCGATGGCCATCAGTTCGGAATTCTTGACCGTGACCTCGCTGATGGCCATGGTCCCGCTCAGCGAGTGGAGGACACCGACCTTGATGGTGTTCCCGCTCGCCGAGGCCGTTCCGCCGGACGCGCCCGGCTCGGCGCCGCAGGCGGTGAGGCACAGCAGCGATGCGGTGACCGTTGAGACCAATACCGGCAGAGATTTCCTGAGCACGTACCACTCCTTGCGGACAGGCCCCGAACTGGTCGACGCAGTTGCTTCACGTCGTGAGTCGGGTTAATGGAAACCCCGCGCTATTTCCCAATCAATTCCGCTTTGTATCCGATGCGTCAACAGAACCTCACCGCGTCCCCCGGCCTCCTGTTGGGGTGCCGCAGGCGGTCTCCTCCCCGCGGCCGAGGCGGCGGTGGAGCGTCGCCGAGTCGGGTGCGAGCGCGGTGACCAGCACGCCCGGCCCGGCGAGCGGCATCACCGCCAGTCCGTCGGCCGCGCAAGCCTCCTTCGCCAGGCCGGGACCGACGAGCAGCAGGCTTCCCGTGCAGCGCGCATCGCCCAGCACGGCGCCGCTGGTGTGGAGGACGCGGTCGGGCAGTCGGAGCTCGTGCCGCAGCAGCGGCCTGCCGTCGAGAGTGACGTCGACGCGGCCGGTGTAGCGGCCCGCGGTCTCCCCGTGCCGGCCCAGGACGAGTTCCTCGCGCCACCGGAGTGTGGCGTCGCCCGCCAGGGTGACGTCGGTGACGGCCCGGTGGTCGCAGCCCGCCGCCGCGACCGTCGGCTCCGGCGCGAGGTCCAGGTGCGCCCCGGGCCCGACCACCGCCCGCACGTACGTCCTGGACTCGCCGTCGCCCGGAAGCAGCAGGGTGCTCGCGACGGACCGCACGGCCAGGGTGGCGCCCGCGGCGACGTCCAGGTCGAGGTGCAGTTCGTCGCCTCCGAGGGGGCCCGCCGCGGCACCGACCAGATAGACGGCCTCCGGGGTGGCGCGCAGCGCGTACGGCCCGTCGGAACGCAGCGTCGTGAGCACGGTCCGCCCGGCGGCGTCGGGTTCGGCGCGGACGGCGGCGTGCGCCGTGTAGTGCCGGGTCACGAGGCCCCGGAGGTGACCGCCCGGGTCTCGGCGAGGATGGACCGGACCCAGCCGGCGACCTCCGGCGCACCGGGACGCTCGCGCAGCGAACTGAAGATCACCGGCTTGCCGCCGCGCACCCGCGCGGCGTCGCGGTCCATGACGCCCAGGTCGGCGCCGACGAGCGGGGCCAGGTCGGTCTTGTTGACGACCAGCAGGTCCGCGCCGGTCACTCCGGGCCCTCCCTTGCGGGGGACCTTGTCGCCGCCGGAGACGTCGAGGACGAAGATCTGCCGGTCGACGAGACCCTGGCTGAACGTCGCGGTCAGGTTGTCGCCGCCGCTCTCCACGATGACGAGGTCGAGCGGTTCGTGCTGCTCCTCCAGCGACTCGACGGCGTCCAGATTGGCGGAGATGTCGTCGCGGATCGCCGTGTGCGGGCAGCATCCGGTGCGGACGGCGACGATCCGGTCGTCCGACAGGACCGCGTTGCGCCGCAGGAACTCGGCGTCCTCGGTCGTGTAGATGTCGTTGGTCACCACCGCCAGGCGGAGGTCGTCGCGGAGCGTCCGGCACAGTGCCGCCACCAGGGCGGTCTTGCCGCTACCGACCGGCCCGCCGACGCCCAGCCGCAGCGCCCGCCCCCCGGCCGGCGCCGCCGCGTGCGGGTCGTGGTCGTGGTTCGCGCCCATGGATCTTCCTCTCGGTCAGGATTCGAACAGGCGCAGGTCCGCCTGGAGGTGCAGTTCGGCGAAGACGTCGAGGGCGGGCGCCGACGCGGCCGGCAGCGCGCCCGGATCGCCGTCCGCGAAACCGGCGGCCTCGGCGGCGACCGCGTCCACCAGCGGCGCCAGGTCCGCGAGCGCGCGGTGCACGGCCAGCGGGTCCAGCCCGAGCAGCCGGACGGCGGCCGCCGCCGGTCCGGTGACCGCTCCGTACGCGCAGACCGAGGCGGCCTCCGCGGGGGAGCCGCCGGCGACGGCGACCGCGGCGCCGAGGACGAGCGGGTGGTGCGGCGCCGGGAACGCTCCGAGCGCGTCCGGCACCGGATGCGGCGACGTACCGCGGACCGCGCGTAGCAGCGACCTGCCCTGCGCCCGGGAGGCCCGCCGCCCGGCGGGCGACGGCATCCTCGCGTCGGCCTCCGCGTCCAGCACCGTCCACGCCTCCCGATCGGCAGGGCGGCCGGCGAGGGCGCAGGCGGCGGCCGAGAGCCCGGCCGTGACCAGCCCGGCGGTGGCGAGACGTCCGTGCAGGAAGGCCGCCAGCGACGGCAGATCGGTGACCGCGCCCGCCCCCGCCGCCGGTTCCAGGCCGCCCGAGTGGGCGTGGCCTCCTGCCGGAAGGCGGGAGTCGGCGAGCAGAAGCAGGAGCGCCGGCAGTGTCATCAGAACAGGAAGTAGCGCTGCGCCATCGGCAACTCGGTCGCGGGGGCGGGCTCGACCTCGTCGCCGTCGATCGACACGGTGAACGTGTCCGGGTCGACGTCGATGCGCGGCAGCGCGTCATTGAGGACCATGTCGGCCTTGCCGAGCAGGCGGGTGTCCTTGACCGGCACGAGGGCGCGGTTCACCCCCAGCCGGTCGGCGAGACCCGCGTCGATGGCGGCGGGGGCGACGAAGTGCACCGAGGTGGCGGCGGCGGTGCGCGGGACGGCGCCGAACATCGGGCGCGGCAGGACCGGCTGCGGGGTGGGGATCGAGGCGTTGGCGTCGCCCATCGCCGCCCAGGCGATCATTCCGCCCTTGACGACGACCTGCGGGCGGACGCCGAAGAAGACCGGATGCCACAGCACCAGGTCGGCGAGCTTGCCCGGCTCCACCGAACCGAGCTCGCCGTCGAGGCCGTGCGCGACGGCCGGGTTGATCGTGTACTTGGCGATGTACCGGCGGGCCCGCAGGTTGTCGGCGGGTTCGGCCGGGCCGTCCCCGGTCAGGACGCCGCGGCGGAGCTTCATGACGTGGGCGGTCTGCCAGGTGCGGACGATGGTCTCACCGATCCGTCCCATGGCCTGCGAGTCCGAGCCGATCATCGAGATCGCGCCCAGGTCGTGCAGGACGTCCTCGGCGGCCATGGTCGTGGGCCGGATGCGCGACTCGGCGAAGGCCAGGTCCTCGGGCACCGACGGGTCGAGGTGGTGGCACACCATGAGCATGTCGAGGTGCTCGTCGAGGGTGTTGACGGTGTGCGGCCGGGTCGGGTTGGTGGACGAGGGCAGCACGTTCGGGTGCGCGGCGATGGTGATGATGTCGGGTGCGTGCCCGCCGCCCGCACCTTCGGTGTGGTACGCGTGGATCGACCGCCCGGCGATGGCGCCGAGCGTCGACTCGACGTACCCGGCCTCGTTGAGGGTGTCGGAGTGCAGGGCGACCTGGACGCCCGACGCGTCGGCGACGCGCAGGCAGGCGTCGATGGCCGCCGGGGTGGAGCCCCAGTCCTCGTGCAGCTTGAAGCCGGACGCCCCGGCGCGCAGCTGCTCCCACAGCGCCTCCTCGCCGACCGTGTTGCCCTTGCCGAGCAGCGCGACGTTCACCGGCCACGAGTCGAGCGACTCCAGCATCCGGGGGAGGTACCAGGCGCCGGTCACGGTGGTGGCCTTGGTCCCCTCCGCCGGGCCGGTGCCGCCGCCGATGAGGGTGGTGACGCCGGAGCCGAGCGCCTCGTCCAGCAGCTGGGGGCAGATGAGATGGACGTGGGAGTCCACGGCCCCGGCGGTCAGGATGCGGCCGTTGCCGGCGAGCACCTCGGTGGACGGCCCGATGACCAGGTCCGGGTGGACGCCGTCCATCGTGTCGGGGTTGCCGGCCTTGCCGAGCGCGACGATCCGGCCGTCGCGGATCCCGACGTCGGCCTTGACGACGCCCCAGTGGTCGAGCACGACGGCGCCGGTGACGACCAGGTCGAGGGCGCCGTCCGCGCGGGTGGTGCGCGCCTGCCCCATCGACTCGCGGATCACTTTCCCGCCGCCGAAGACCACCTCGTCGCCGGCCGCCGCGCCGCGGCTGCGGTCCTCGGTGACCTCGATGAACAGGTCGGTGTCGGCCAGCCGTATCCGGTCGCCGGCGGTGGGCCCGTACAGCTGCGCGTACCGGGCCCGGGACAGCTCAGCCATCCAGCGCTCCGGCCTGCTCGGGCCGCAGCCCCGGCACCACCCGGTTCCCGGCCAGCGGCACCAGGGCGACCTCCCTGGTCAGCCCGGGGTCGAACCGCACCGAGGTGCCGGCCGGCACGTCCAGCCGGTGCCCCCAGGCGGCGGAGCGGTCGAACCGCAGCGCGGGGTTGGCCACCGCGAAGTGGTAGTGGGAGCCGACCTGGACGGGACGGTCGCCGGTGTTGACCACGGTGACGGCGACCCGGGGCCGGCCGGTGTTGAGGGAGACCGGAGGGCCGTCGCCCGTGACGACCTCGCCGGGGACCAGCGGGCGCCGGCTCACGGGATCGGCCGGTGGACGGTGACGAGCTTGGTCCCGTCGGGGAACGTCGCCTCGATCTGCACCGAGTCGAGCATTTCCGGGATGCCGTCCATGACGTCCTCCCGGGTCAGCACCGTGCGGCCGGACTCCATCAGCTCGGCGACGGAATACCCGTCCCGGGCACCCTCCAGCAGATGGACCGCGATGATCGCGGTCGCCTCCGGATGGTTGAGCCGCAGACCGCGATCCCGGCGCGCGTCCGCGACCGACGCTGCGACATGCAGGAGCAGGCGCTCCTGCTCATGTGGGCTGATCAACACGTTTCGGACACTACTGCCGGAAAGGTGGCCAGACAGCGCACGAATTACGAACTTAACAGCGAATTTACGTCCTTAAAATAAAACCCGGGCCTCGACTCTCCGTGGGCACAGGTCGGCTACGGGCGAATTCGTGCCCAGATCCACTTGCCGCCTGCGGGGTCGCCGATGACGCCGCACCTGGTGGAGAGGGCCTGGACGATGTGGAGGCCCCAGCCGCCGTTGTCGTCGAACGCCTCCTCGGACAGGTCGAGGTCGTCGAGGGTGAGTTCGGTCATGGGCTTGGCCTGGGGCAGCTCGTGGGCCGCGTCCCAGACGGCGATGATGACGCCGTACGCGTCCCGGCTGAGCTGGAGCCGGATCTCCTCATGCGGCGTCTGGCGGCTCGCGTTGGTGACGATTTCCGAGACGACGAGAAGTGCGCTGTCGAGAATGTGGAGATAGTCCCATTTGCGGATTCGCGCATCCACAAAAGTGCGTGCGAGCCCCACGGCAGCCGGTGTGCCCATAAGGGGCATGACCGACTCTTCGGTCGCCGTCATCGCCATCGTCCTGTCCTTGTCCGAGATTCCGATTTCCTGTGACAAGGATCACCGAGACGTCTAATCTTTTGTTGTGTCCACGTAAGTTGGAAACTAGGGAGAAGCGATGCCCCCCGTCCGTGAACCCCTGGACCCTCGGGTCTCGATGTGGCATTTCCTGGCCTTCTTCATGCGTTTCATGCGGGAGAAGGCAGGCCTGTCACTAGCCCAGTGCGGCGAGCTTATCGGTCTCGCCCGATCGACTGTTTCCAACATGGAGGCGGGCAGGCGGCGCCCCCAGGATGATCAAATGCGGCTGCTCGACAAGCACTACGGGACAGGTCTGCTTTTTCAGTTGATCCTCTGGTTTGCCCGAATGGCCCATGATCCGGATTGGGCACGTCAGTGCATGGAGTACGAGAAGACGTCCACCGCGATCAAGACCTACCACGGGAAGGCGATACCCCGACCGTTCCAGACCGAGGGGTACATCCGCGCGCTCCTCGAACCGGGGTCGACCAAGGACATCGAGGCCGGGGTGGTTATGCGTGTGGAGCGGCAGCGCTTGATCTTGGAACGCCCGGATGCGCCTACGCTGTGGATGCTCGTGGACGAGAACGTTCTGGCGTCTCCCATCGGTGGCCCCGAGGTCATGAAGCACCAGCTCGAGTACCTGCTCGACATGGCGGGCCACCAGAACGTCATCATGCGGATTGTGCCGACCGCGGCTGGCGCTCATCAGGGATTCGACGGGCCGTTCCAAGTCATATGTCTGGAAGAGCGGGACGTCGCCTACGCCGGTGCGCAACACGGCGGACGCTTGATCGAGAGCCCCATCGAGGTGAGGGACTTTTCGACTAGATTCGAACGTATCGGCGCGAAGGCCCTCCCCGAAGACGCCTCGCGTGCCCTTGTCGAGAAGTACTTGGAGCAGTACTCATGATCGTTCGTTGGCGGAAGAGCAGTCACAGCGGCGGCGTTGACGACCACCAGTGCGTTGAGCTGGGACGTCTTGCGTCAGGGGTCGGCATCGGTGTGCGGGACAGCAGGGACCCGGACGGGGGGCACCTCACCCTGTCCGTTAGGGAGTTCGCCGGTCTGATCGAGCAGGTCAAGCAGTACCCGGCGCGCTGACCTGTCCCGTCCCGCCCTCGCATCACAGACTCGATGAGAGCCAGATTCTAGGTTTTGAGAATGTTATTCTCTCCAGGTCTGCGGATTCGAAGGCGAGGAGGCCGGTGGTGAAGGCGCTGCGGTGTTCGGTTCACGGGGCCTTGGACGGGCTCACGGTTGACGAATTGCCCGATCCCACGGCAGGGCCCGGCGAGGTCGTCGTCGACGTGCATGCCGCCGCGGTGAACTTCTCCGACATCCTCATCGTCGGCGGGACCTACCAGGTCGCGGCGCCCGTCCCGTTCACGCCGGGCAGCGAGTTCGCCGGGCGGGTCGTCGAGACCGGCCCCGATGTTGAAGGGATCGCGCCTGGTGACGCGGTGTCCGGCTCGACGTTCGTCGGGGCCTTCGCGCAGCGCGTGGTGGTTCCCGCGACGAGCGTGACCGCGCTGCCGCCCGGCATCGATCTGCGGTCCGCCGCCGCGTTCGGCGTCGCCTACGCCACCGCCTATCACTCGCTCACGCTGGCCGCCGAGCTGAGGGAGGGCGAGACCCTGGTCGTGCTCGGCGCGGCGGGCGGTGTCGGCCTCGCGGCCGTCGAGCTCGGCCGGCTGTTCGGCGCGCGCGTCATCGCCGTCGCCTCGTCCGAGGCCAAGCGGGAGCTGTGCCTGGCCAAGGGCGCCGAGGTCGCGCTGCCCTACGACGACCTGAAGCGGCGGCTCGCCGATGCCGGGGGCGCGGACGTGGTCATCGACCTGGTCGGCGGCGAGCACGCCGAGCCCTCGCTGCGCGCGATGCGATGGGGCGGACGGTTCGTGACCGTCGGCTTCGCCACCGGAGAGATCCCGCGCATCCCGCTCAACCTGGTCATGCTCAAGGGCGTCACGGTGCGCGGCTTCGAGATCGGCGGCTGGGGCCGGCGGGACCCCGAGGCGCTGCGGCGCGGCGGCGCCGAGCTGGCCAGGCTCCTCCAGGCGGGCGAGCTGAAGCCGCACATCCACGCCGTCTACCCGCTGGAGCAGGCGACCGCCGCGCTGGCCGCCGTCGCGGACCGGACGTCCACCGGCAAGGTGCTGATCGAGCCGGGCGACGGCTGACGCGCGGCCCTCACCGGCCCTTCCACTCTGGTTTGCGCTTCTCCATGAACGCCGTCGCGCCTTCCTTGGCGTCCTCGCTGGCGAACACCGACGCCTGCAGCTCCGCGTCGCGTTCGGCCGCGCGCGCGGAATCGGTGACGTGGAGCCGCACCAGTTCCTTGACCGCCGCGAGTGCCAGCGGCGCGTTCGCGGCGATCCGCTCCGCGAGGTCCAGTGCGGCGTCAAGGACCTTCTCCGGCGGCACGACGGCGTTGACCAGGCCCAGCTCGTAGGCGCGGTGGGCATCGACGGGGTCGCCGGTCATCGTCATCTCCAGCGCGATCGCGAGGGGGATGCGGGTGCCGATGCTCGTGCCGCCGCCCGCCGGGTACAGGCCCCGCTTCACTTCCGGAAAACCGAACCGGGCGGTGTCGGCGGCCACGATGACGTCGCAGCCGAGCAGCAGTTCGAGGCCCCCGCCGACCGCGGCGCCGGCCGCGGCCCCGATCACGGGCACGGAGAGTTCGCCCCGGCACAGCCGGGTGAAGGCCGCGACGCCCTCGGCCGAGGGCGTCGCGCCGCCGGCGGCGAACTCCCGCAGGTCCATGCCGGAACAGAAGACCCGGTCGCCGGCGGCGGTCAGCACGACGGCGCGGATCTCCGGGTCGTCCTCGGCGTCGGCCACCGCGCGGCCGAGCCCGTCGATCAGCGCGCTGTTGAGCGCGTTGCGCGCCTCCGGCCGGTTCAGCCGGACGATCAGTACGGCACCGCGCCGTTCCCTGACGAGCTCGTCGGTCATGATTTGTATCCGCTCGATTCAGCGAGGTCAGCGGCCGTTCTCATCAGGTCGAGGACGACCGGGCCGAAGGCATGGAGTTTCTCGTCGCTCCCGCGCCGCTGGTAGCCCTGCTCCAGGACGACGCCCAGCTTCCATTTCGCGAGGACGAGGTAGTAGTCGATGTCGTCGACCTGCCGTCCGGAGATCTCGGAGTAGTGGGCGAGGAGCCGGTCCCGGGACGGCATCCCGCGCAGGTCGACGTAGCTGCTCTCGGACGCCTCCGGGGCCGCGGTGTCCTGCGGCCAGCTCTGGATCATCCAGGCCAGGTCGAGCTTGGGGTCGCCGACGGTCCCCATCTCCCAGTCCACGAGGGCGGCCAGCCGGGCCGGGGCGCCGTCCCGGTACATCACGTTGGCGAACTGGTAGTCGCCGTGCATGATGCCTGGGATGTAGTCCAGGGGGCGGTGGGCGCGCAGCCACGCGGCGGCCTCGTCGAAGCCGGGCAGCTCGCGGCCTTTGATCCGGTTCAGGAACCGGGTCCACCGGTCGACCTGACGTTCGTGGAAGCCGTCCGGGCGCCCGAGGTCGTGCAGGCCCTTCGCCCGCCAGTCCACCTTGGACAACAGGGCGATGCCCTCGGCGAGCTGGTACCCGAGCCCGGCACGGGCCATCAGGTCGGTGTCGAACGGTGCGGGCCAGGTCGTGCGGCCCATCGGGGACCAGCCGTCGACGAACCCCATGAGGTAGAAGGGACGGCCGAGCACCGAGGCGTCCCGGCACACCGCGACCGCCTTGGCATGGGGAACCTCGGTGCCGTCCAGCGCCTCGACGATCCGCCACTCGCGCAGGATGCCCTTGTCGCGGTCCGCGGGCGCCTCCGGCGGCGGGAGCCGGATGACGCAGCGTTCATCGCCGCGGACGATCTCGTAGATCTCGTTCTGGGTTCCGCCGGACAGCAGCCGCTGCTCGACCGGTGCGCCCTTGCCGGGCAGCCCGGCGTCGTCCATCCAGCGGGCGAGCCGCTCAGAATCGATCACAGGTTCCCTACCTCATGTTCGAGATACTCGGCGTACTTGGCCTTGGCGGCCTCGGCCTTCCTCGGGATCCATTCGGTGGGCCACCGGTCGTCGCTGGGCCGGTAGTCGCGCAGGACCTGCTTGGCCACGGTGACCTTGTGGACCTCGGTGGGGCCGTCGGCGAGGCCCATCACGCCCGCCCCGTGGATCATCTGGAAGAACGGCATCTCGTTGGTGGTGCCGAGCGCGCCGTGGACCTGCATCGCCCGCCAGGCGATGTCGTGCAGCACGGCCGGCATCACGACCTTGGCCGTCGCGATGTCCTTGCGGACCTTCTTGTAGTCGTTGTACTTGTCGATCTCCCACGCGGTGTAGAGCACGAACAGGCGGAACTGGACGAGCTGCGCGTAGGAGTCGGCGATGTAGCCCTGGACGAACTGCTTGTCCGCCAGGCGGCTGCCCTGCGTCTCGCGGGACAGCGCGCGCTCGCACATCATGTCGAGGGCCTTCTGCGCCAGCCCGATGGTGCGCATCGCGTGGTGGATGCGGCCGCCGCCGAGCCGGGTCTGGGCCACGGCGAAAGCCTGTCCCTCCCCGCCCAGCAGGGCCTCGGCGGGCACCCGCACGCCGTCGTAGTGGATGAGCGCGTGGGAGCCCTCGTTCATCGGTTCCCCGTACAGGCCGACGTTGCGCTCGATCTTGATGCCCGGTGTGCCGGCGGGGACCAGGAACATCGACATGCCCTGGCCCCGGCTCGCCTCGGTGTCGGTCACCGCCATCACGATGAGGAACGAGGCGACCTTGGCGTTGGACGAGAAGTACTTCCAGCCGTCGATGATCCACCCGTCGCCGTCCCTGACGGCCCGGCACGTGAACAGGGTCGGGTCGGCTCCGGCGTGCGGCTCGGTCATCGAGTAGCTGGAGAACATCTCGCCGTCCAGCAGCGGCCGCAGGTAGCGCTCCTTCTGCTCCGGCGTGCCGTAGTGCGCGATGATCTCCGCGTTGCCGGTGTCGGGGGCCTGGCACCCGAACACGTGCGGCGCCCAGGGCGAACGGCCGAGGATCTCGTTCAGCAGCGCCAGCTTGAGCTGACCGAAGCCCTGCCCGCCCAGCTCGGGGCCGAGATGCGTCGCCCACAGGCCCCGCCGCTTCACCTCGTCCTTGAGCGGCTCCAGGATCTTGCGCTTGGTCTCGTCCCTCGGGACGAAGGTCTCGCTGCCCCACAGGTGGTCGAGCGGTTCGACCTCGTCCCGCACGAACTCGTCCGCCCAATCCAGCTTCTTGCGGTACTCGGGTTCGGTCTCGAAGTCCCACGCCATGCCTTCTCCTCTCGACGGACGACGCCCCGGGCGGGAATCGGGCATTGCCTCACATCGGGTATGAGAATAAGTTTCTCATACAGGAGAACATAATTCTTCGCCAGTGAAGGGCCCGTATCATGACGGAGTCGATGACGCTCGCCTGGCACGCCCGGCGCACCCCGGACAGGCCCGCGGTCATCATGGGGGCCGGCGAGGTCGTGACCTTCGCGCAACTGGAGGAGCGGTCGCTGCGGTTCGCGCAGGCGCTGCGCGCCCGCGGTCTCCAGGTCGGCGATCACATCGCGATCCTCATGGAGAACAACCGGGCGTACCTGGAGGTCGCGTGGGCGGCGCAGCGCTCCGGCCTGTACTACACCGCGATCAACAGCCACCTGCGTCCCGCCGAGGTGCAGTACGTGCTGGACGACTCCGGGGCGGGCGCGTTGATCGCGAGCGAGGCGATGGCCGGCGTGGTCGGCGGGCTCGACCTCGCCCGGATCCCCGTGCGGGTGTCGGCGGCCGGGGAGATCCCCGGCTTCGACCGCTACGACGACCTTCTCGCCGCGCACCCGGCCGACCCCCTCCCGGACGAGTGCGAGGGACGCGAGATGCTCTACTCGTCCGGCACCACCGGACGGCCGAAGGGCGTGCGCAAGCCGCTGCCGCGCACCCGCCTGGGCGACCCGGAGTCGCCGCCCGTCCAGATCGCGAACGGCCTGGTCATGCAGGGCACCGGGCCGGGGGCCGTCTACCTGTCGCCCGCGCCGCTGTACCACGGCGCGCCCCTGGTGTTCTCCACATCGATGCACCGCCTCGGCGCGACGGTGGTGGTGATGGAGAAGTTCGACGCCCGGCAATGCCTGGAACTGATCGAACGGCACCGGGTCACCCACGCGCAGTTCGTCCCGACGATGTTCATCCGGATGCTGCGGCTGCCGCAGGCCGACCGCGAGCGGTTCGACCTCTCCAGCCTGGTCAACGCCACCCACGGGGCGGCGCCGTGCCCGGTATCGGTGAAGCGGCGGATGCTCGACTGGTGGGGGCCGATCATCCACGAGTACTACTCCGGTACCGAGGACGTCGGCCACACCTCGATCACGCCCGAGGAGTGGCTGGCCCATCCCGGCTCCGTCGGCAGGCCCTACCAGGAGTGCCACATCGTCGGCGAGGACGGCCGGGACCTGCCGCCCGGCGAACCCGGCGTGGTGTACTTCGCGGGCGGGCGGCCGTTCGAGTACCACAACGACCCCGGGAAGACCGCGTCGGTGACCAACGACAAGGGCTGGCGCACCCTCGGCGACATCGGCTACCTGGACGGCGACGGCTACCTCTACCTCACCGACCGCCGCGCCCACATGATCATCTCGGGCGGGGTGAACATCTACCCGCAGGAGGCGGAGAACGCGCTGGTCGGCCACCCCGCCGTGGCGGACGTGGCGGTCATCGGCGTCCCGGACGAGGAGATGGGCGAGGCCGTCAAGGCGGTCGTCCAGCTCACCGACGACGCCACGGCGAACCCCGCGCTGGCCGCGGAACTGATCGCCCACTGCCGGCTCGAACTGGCGACGTACAAATGCCCCGGCACGGTCGACTTCGTCGACGAACTTCCCCGCGACCCCAACGGCAAGCTCTACAAACGCCTGCTGCGCGAGCGCTACGGGGCGCACGGAATCGGAGCGGTCTCGTGACGCGAACCCCCGCCGAACTGTTCGACCTCACCGGCAAGGTGGCGCTGGTCACCGGCGGAAGCCGCGGGCTGGGACGCGCGATCGTGCTGGCCTACGCGGCCGCCGGCGCCGACGTCGTGATCGCCAGCCGCAAACTGGACGCCTGCGAGGCGGTCGCCGGCGAGGTGGAGGCGCTCGGCCGCAAGGCCCTGCCGGTGGCCTGCCACGCGGGCCGCTGGGATTCGCTCGACGCACTCGCCGAAACCGCCTACGAACGGTTCGGCAAGATCGACGTCCTGGTCAACAACGCGGGCATGTCACCGCTGGCGCCCTCGTCCGCGCAGACCTCAGAGGAACTGTTCGACAAGGTGGTCGGGGTCAACTTCAAGGGCCCGTTCCGGCTGTCGGCGGTGGTGGCCGAGCGGATGAAGGCGGGCGGCGGCGGCTCGGTCATCAGCGTCTCCAGCACGGGTGCGTTGCGGCCGTCCCCGAACTTCGCCCCCTACGCCGGGTCCAAGGCGGCCCTCAACGCGATCAGCGTCGCGTTCGCGCAGGAGTTCGCCCCAGAGGTCCGCTTCAACGTCATCTCGCCCGGCGGGTTCTACACCGACATCTCCAAGGGCTGGGCGACCCCGGGGGAGGACAGGCCGGACATGCTGCTGCGCCGCCTCGGCCACCCCGAGGAGATCGTCACGGCCGCCCTTTACTACGCCAGCGACGCCTCGTCCTACACCACCGGCTCTCTACTCCGAGTAGACGGCCTCGGCCCCCTCTGACTGCCCCGTTCCTCGTCCATGAATCAGGAGATGCCTGCCGTGGTTCACCATTCCCCTCGGTCCTGGCGCGGTCTCGCCGCCGCGTGCCTTGCGGGGGCGGCGCTGAGCGTCGCACCCTCCGGGACCGCCCACGCCGCTCCACCACTCGAAGACCGCGTCACGGTCACCGCGGCCGGTTCTCCGGCCTACGAACTGACCGGAGAACTGTCCTCGGGGGCCATCGCCGTCCTCGACAACGTCGCGACGTATGAGACCGACAAGATCCAGGGCTCGGGCACGCTCCCCGGTGCCGGCGGCGGGACGGCGAACGTCTCGTTCCAGATCGCCCGTAACGTTTTCGGGTTGAAGGGTGAGTTCACCCTCAAGGACCCCGGTGCGGGCGTGGAGATCTCCGCCAAGGTCAACGGCGGCGTCACGGTCCCGGGCACCGCGACGGTGAAGTGGGAGGGGAACGGCACCGTACGGCGCGGCGACTCCTCCTCGTCCCAGCCGGTCACGTTCACGATCGAGGACCGCCGTCCCGATCCGGGCGACCACGCCATCCGCATCACCCACGCCGGGCAGGCCAGAAACGCGATCCTCCGCCTGCCCGACGACTACGACGGGACCCCGCGGCCGGTGCTGTTCCACTTCCCCGGGCTCCTGGAGACGCCGGGCATCGCCGAGTACTACGGCCGCATGGCCGACTACGCGCAGACCCGCGGCTTCATCATGATCACCCCTGAGCACTACGGGCCCGGCTGGCAGGGCGTCCCTGCCGGGACGCCATCCCCCGACGTGGACGACCCCGGCTTCGTACAGCGACTCCAGGACATCCTCGTCCAGCGGTTCAACGCCGATCCGAAGCGCCTCTACGCCTCCGGCATGAGCAACGGCGGCTTCTTCACCAGCAAGATGGCCTGCGACAACGACCGGTTCGCCGCCTACGTCGCCGTCGCCGGCCAGCTGTCCGACCCGGCCTCCTGCAGCCCGGGGCGCCATGTCCCGATCGTCATGATCCACGGCGACGGCGACTTCATCGTCCCCTACTCCACGGTGCAGCCGGCGCTCGACTTCTGGACGCGCAACAACGAGTGCGGCGGCGAGACCGTCGCCACGAACCTGCCCGACATCGCGCCCGACGACAACACCACCGTCGTCCGCCACGACCACCCCGACTGCGCGGCCGACGGCCCCGTCGTCGTCTACCAGATCAAGGGCGGCGGTCACAATTGGCCCGGCGGCCTCCCATTCCTAGGCCCGTTCCTCGGCGGCACCACCTACGACATAAACGCCAACACCGTAATCTGGGATTTCGTCTCCCAGCACCGCCTCCCTTAAGCGAGACGGGCCTGACCCGCGCCACATCGCCTGGTGCGGGCATCGGTTAGACTCGCGGGCGGCGAAGGGGAGTAGTCCTGTAACACCGCTGGTCGACACGCTGGACGTCCCAGGACGTCCCGGCCACCGGGCCCCCGCATCCGTGCGGAGGGCGGACGAGACCTTCGGCCACGGCATGACCCGGCCTGCACCACCGTGCGGGCCGTCCCGTCGTGCCGGGCCGAGTGGATCCCCGGCGCCTTCTGGTGTCGACCCGAAGCACGCGGCCCGGCCCCAGCGGAAGGCCTCGTTCATGACCCTGGACCCCCTGGCGATCCTCACCGCCTTCGGGCTGATCTTCCTCGCCGAGCTCCCCGACAAGACGATGTTCGCCTCGCTGGCCATGGGCACGCGGATGCGCCCGCTGTACGTGTGGTTCGGCACGTCCACGGCGTTCATCGTGCACGTCGCGATCGCGGTGGGCGCCGGCAGCCTGCTCGGCCTGCTGCCGGACATGGCGGTCAAGCTGGTCTCCGCCGCCCTGTTCGCCTTCGGCGCCTTCATGCTGATGCGCGGCGGGGACGACGATGACGACGACCACGCCGGGGGGACGATCACCCGGTTCTGGCCGTCCTACGCCGCCGCCTTCACCGCCGTGTTCGTCAGCGAGTGGGGTGACCTGACCCAGATCACCACGGCCAACCTGGCCGCCACCAACGGCTGGCTGCCGACGGCGATCGGCTCGGCCGCCGCCCTGATGTCGGTGTCGGCCCTGGCCCTGCTGGCGGGCAAGTTCATCGCCAAGCGCGTCCCGCTGAAGACCGTCCAACGCATCGGCGCCCTCTGCATGGCAGGCCTGGCCACCTGGATGCTCGTCGAGGCCTTCACCGCCTGAATGCGGGCCCCAGCGCGGTCATTTGACGGCGACGCCGCCGTAGACCCAGGCGCCGCCGCTCGCGGCGGCCTCGGCGGCGTCGGCGCGCCACCGGTTGACCTTGACCAGGCCCGGCTCGACGAGGGTGAGGCCGTTGAACAGGCGCAGGACGCCGTCGTAGGCGCGGAAGACCATGGGCGCCGAGGCGTTCTCGTACGCGCTCTCGATGATCTCGACCAGGTCGGCGGGGCGGTCGTCGACGGTGCTGTGGGAGATGACGAGGTGGCTGCCGGGGGCGATGACGTCGGTGAAGGCGGCGACGATGCCCGCGGGGTCCTCGTCCTCGGTGACGAAGTGCAGCATGGCGTTGAAGATGACGCCGACCGGGCGGTCGAAGTCGATGAGCCGGGCGACGGCCTCGGAGTCGAGGACGGCCCGGGGGTCGCGCATGTCGGCCTGGATGGCGGCGGTGCGGTCGTCGGCGGCCAGCAGGGCGCGGGCGTGGGTGATGACGACCGGGTCGATGTCCACGTAGACGACGCGGGCGTGCGGGTGGACGCGCTGGGCGATCTCGTGGACGTTGCCCTGGTTGGGCAGTCCCGCGCCGAGGTCGATGAACTGGTCGATGCCCTGCTCGGCGACGTGGGCGACGGCGCGGCCGAGGAAGCGGCGGTTCCCGCGCAGGGCCTCGACGCCGTCGGGGATCGAGGCGATGAGGTGGCCGGCGAGTTCGCGGTCGGCGGCGTAGTTGTCCTTCCCGCCGAGTACGTAGTCGTACATGCGGGCGACGTTAGGGATGCTCGGGTCGATGCCCGGTGGCACGCTCTGCTCTTGCGACACGCTGGTTCCCATCCGCCGCGACGATAGGTTGGATGATCATCCTAGAAGGTGAAATCAGACCAATGTAGTGGTTTACCAGGCGCTGTCGTGCCACGATGGCGGCGATCCCCGATCCGGCGCATGGAGCGCGTATGGAAGTCAGTGTCAACGGCAAGTCCATCGACGTCGGTGCTGGGGAGGACGAGACCGCCGCGGAGATGCTGCGCGAGCGGCTGGGGCTGACCGGGACGAAGGTCGCCTGCGGCACCGGCGTGTGCGGAACCTGCACGGTGCTGGTCGACGGGCGCACGGCGGCGAGCTGCCTGCTGCCGGCCGGTGCGGTCGCCGGCCGCGAGGTCACGACCGTGGAGGGGCTCGGCGGCGACGCCGGCGACCATCCGGTGCAGCGCGCCTTCGCCGAGCACGACGCGCTCCAGTGCGGCTACTGCACGCCGGGCTTCGTCGTGGAGGCCGCCGCGTTCGTGGACCGGTGGCGGGACGAGCACGGCACGGCCGAGCCGTCCCGCGAGCAGATCGCCGACGCCCTGGCCGGGCACCTGTGCCGCTGCGGTGCCTACGCCGGGATCTACGCGGCGGTCGCGGCGGCGTGCGCGGGCAAGCACGACGAGGGCACGGTGACGCCGGTACGCGTCGAGGCCCTCAGCAAGATCACGGGCGCGGCGCGCTACACGACGGACGTCGTCCTGGACGGCCGGCTCGAAGGCGTGATCGTGCGCTCGCCGCACCCGCACGCGAAGGTGGACGGGATCCGCTACGACGGCCCGCTGGCCGAACTGCTCCCGGCGGACCGCGTCGTCCGCTACGTGGGCCAGCCGGTGGCCGCGGTCGCCGCGCCCACCAAAGCGGAGGCGCTCGCCGCCGCGGCCCGCGTCGAGATCGACTACACGGTGCTGCCCGCCGTCCTGTCTCCGGAGGACGACACCGTCGTCTACCCCACCGAGGAGTCCCGCAAGGCGGCCCCCCGCGCCAACGAGGGACCGCTCGCGAGCGCCAAGTGGAACGGCAACGTCCGGGGCCCCGCCTCCATGAGCTGGCGCGGCGGCACGGCCGCGAAGCGCATCGAGAAGGCCCGGGGCGACGGCGGCCGGACCCTGGTCGAGGCCTCCTTCACCACCGGCGTGCAGGCGCACACCTGCATGGAACCGCACAGCTGCGTGGCCCGGTGGGAAGGCGGAGAGCTCCATCTCCAGCTGTCCACCCAGGCCGTCACCCGCGTCGCCGACCAGGCCGCCAAGCGCTGGAAACTCAAGCCCGAGCAGGTCCACATCGTGGCCGAGCATGTGGGCGGCGGTTTCGGCTCCAAGGTCAACGTCACCGCCGACGTGGTCTCCGCCGTCGAGCTGTCCCGGCTGCACGACGCGCCGGTCAGGGTCGTCCTCAGCAGGCCGGAGGAGATCGTCGACGGCGGCACCCGGCCCGGGACGCGCATCGACCTGGCCCTCCTCGCCGGCGCCGACGGCGAGCTGGCCGCCTTCACGATGGACTCCCACGGCGACTCCGGCGTCTCCATCGGGTCCAACGCGGCGTGGCACTCGCGGTTCGTCTACGGCAACGCGCCGCGCCGGATCCGCGACTACGACCACGTCACCAACCGCGCGCCCGGCATCCCCTTCCGCGGCCCCGGCATGCCGCCGATGCTGTGGGCGCTGGAGCAGGCCGTCGACGAGATGGCGCTGCGCCGCGGTGAGGACCCCATCGAGCTGCGCCGCCGCTGGGACGGCAACCCCAAGCGCCACGCCCTGTACGACGAGGCTTCGGCCCTGCCGATGTGGCGCGACCGGACGGACCCCGGCGACGGACGCGTCCGCCGCGGCGTGGGCGTCGCCGCCGCCAACTACATGTACTTCCTCGACCCGGGCACCAAGGTCGAGCTCGTCGTCGAGCAGGGCGCGGTGGTCGCCCGGATCGCCACCCAGGACATCGGCACCGGCAGCCGCTCGGTGATCGCCGAGGTCGTACGGTCCGCGCTCGACCTGCTGCCCGGCCAGGTGCGCGTCGAACTCGGCCACAGCGACCACGTGTACGGGCCGACGGCCGCCAGCAGCTGCTCCACCGCCTCGATCGCCCCGGCGGCGCAGGACGCGGCCCGCCGCCTCCGCAAGGCCCTCGGCGCCCGCTCCCTCGACGAGGCCGGCGGGACCCGGGTCGTCGGCAGGCGCCCCCGCGACCGCCGCGGATACGTCACACCCTTCCCCCTGGACCACTTCGCCATCGGACGGGGCTTCTCCGGAGCCGTCGTCGTCACCGAGGTCGAGGTGGACACCCTCCTCGGACGCATCAGACCCGCCCGCGTCTGGTGCGGGGTGGCCGCCGGCCACATCTACGCCCCGAGGCCGGCCCGCAACCAGTGCGAGGGCGGCGTCGTCCAAGGCATCGGCTACGCCCTGTTCGAGCAGCGCCACGATGACCCGGGCACCGGAACCGTCCTCACCGCGAACCTCGAGGACTACCGCATCCCCGGCATCGCCGACACACCGGAGATCGACGTGCACTTCCACACCGAGGGCTGGGACCACGTGCCCGGCCGCGGCGTCGGCCTGGGCGAGATCTGCACCATGGGCGTCGCCGCCTCGATCGGCAACGCTGTCCGCGCCGCCACCGGCTGGCGCCCGCACGACCTGCCCATCCGGCCCGACCGGCTGCTCGAGGGGATCGCCAGGTGACCACCATCGAGGACGCCGCCGGAGCCGTCCGCGAGACCGGCGGCGAACTGCGCGCGGGCGGCACCGACGTCATGACCCGGACGACCGGCCCCCTGGTCGACCTGCTCGGCGTCCCCGGCCTGCGCGGCGTCACCTGGCGGCCGGACGGCTCCGCCGCGATCGGCGCGCTGACCACCATCGCGGACCTGCTCGCCGACGACCGGCTGACCGCCGCCTACCCCGCGCTCGCCGCCACGGCCGCCGCCGTCGCCACCCCGCAGATCCGCAACGTCGCGACCGTCGGCGGCAACCTCCTCCAGCGCAACCGCTGCTGGTACCTGCGCACCCCCGGCTTCTCCTGCCACCACACCGGAGGCGACGCCTGCCCCGCCCGCGAGGGCGCCCACCTCTACTCGGCCGTCATCGACCAGGGCCCCTGCGTCGCGCCGCACCCGTCCTCACTCGCCGTCGCGCTCCTCACCTACGGCGCCACCGCCGACGTCCACGGCCGCTCCCCGCTGGGAATCGCCGACCTGTACGGGGACGGCGGCGACCCGACGCGCGACCATCGCCTGGCGCCCGGCGAGATCCTCCAGACGGTCCGCATGCCGGTGCCGGCCCCGTCCGAACGGGCCGCCTACCGCCGCGCCACCAGCCGCGAGACGGCGGAGTGGCCGCTGGCCGAAGCAGCCGCCCGCCTCACCCTCGACGGCGACACGATCACCAGCGCCGCCGTCGCCGTAGGGGGAGTGGCCCGCACGCCCCTCCTGCTCCCCGAAGTGGCGGAAGCGCTGCTCGGCAAGCCCGCCGCCGAGGAAACCCTGGCGGCGGCCGCCGACCTGGCCACCGCCCGCGCCACCCCACTCCCGCAGACCGCCTACAAGCTGCCGCTCCTCCGCACCACCGTCCTCGACACCCTCACCGCCGCCTGCACACCCAGGCAGGGTTCCATGGGCGTCCCGCCCCTCTGATATAGGTTGTCCGCCAATGCGCAGATGAGGGGACCATGAATCAACCTTGGGGGATGCCCCCGCAGCAACCTTCGCCGGGCGGGTACGGGCAGCAGGGCCAGCCCCAGTGGGCGGGGCAGTCCGCCGCGGGGCAGGGCCAACTGGTGGTCGACATCAAGCACCATCCACTGGCGTGGATCTACCGCTTCTTCTCACCTGTGATCACGCTGAACGGGCAGCGCCTTCCCGGCAGGTGGGGGCCCAACGCGCTGGCGCTTCCGCCTGGCCACCATCAGCTGTTCATCCACCTTCCCTACCTCCTGCCGCCCGAGGTCGGGCGTGCCGGGGCGACCGTCCCGGTGCAGCCGGGCCAGCAGCTGCATCTCGAATACCGCGCGCCCATGATCGTCTTCATGGCGGGCGCGCTCGGCCCCGCGCCGCAGAAATGGCCCGGCGTCATCTTCACCTACGCGGTCTTCGGCGTGCTGTTCCTGTTCCTGGCACTGAGCATGATCGCGCTCATCCTGGCCGCAGTGGCCTCGGGCTGACCACCCGGCCGACGCACAAGGTCTTCCGGCCGTGCCGATCTGCACCCCGGGATACACATCTCGAATACCCGCGCGCCCATGATCGCCTTCGTGCGGGGCGCGCTCGCCGCGGCACCGCAGAAGACGCCCGGCCTTACGTGACCCCGTCTTCTCGTATTCGGGTCCTCCCGCGACGCGGGCTGAGGGTTCGGAACTGCTGGCGGTTGGGTGTTCATGAGTGTCGGTAGCCGTTCATGAGTGACGTGGGTGATTGTGGAGCCGGTGGGACGAGTGCGCAGGGGCTCTGTTCGCTGCGCGCCGGTGGCCGAAGGGCATGTCGCGGGCGGCGGGAGAACGGTGCGCGGTCAAGTCGATTGCATGTTCGAATATGATGACTTAATGTATCCGTCATGTCGCAGCTCGCCACCGTCAGTGGGGTGGACGCCGTCCCCACGGCGGTCGCCCACCCCGGCGTGGACGGTACGGCCAAGGGGAACGACCCTGCCGCCGCGCATACCGCAGGGCGGGACGAGCGGCCACCGGCGGTGCCGTCGATACGGCCGATCGGTGCGTCGTTCGTGGCCGCCGGCCAGGCGGGGGTGGCGATCCGGGCCCGGCTCAAGGGCCTCACGCTCCAGGACGAGCAGGTGCTGCGGGAGGTGGGCAGTCATCTGGGGTCGCTGGCCGGCCGTGACCTGGCGGCCCGGTGCCGGGACGGCACAGCGCACGACGCCGACGGGTGGGCGGCGCGTAAGCGGGAGTTGACGGGTGGGTCGTCGGCGCGGTGGGCCGGGTCGATCACCAAGGCCACCCATGACCAGTGGGCGCTGGCCCGCCGCGCCCAGCTCGCGCATCTGAAGAGCTTGGAGGCCGGGGTCGCGGCCATCGAGCGGCGGCTGTCGGTCCCGGTCGGGCAGAAGGGCACCCGGCGGACACCAGGCGGGTACCGGTCGAGGCGGGAGTGGTTCGCCAAGTCCCGCCGCCTGCACGTCCTCAAGGACCGTCTCGCCGCCGTGCGGGCGGACTGGGAGGCCGGGCGGGTGCGAGTGGTGCGCGGCGGCAAGCGTCTGCTGAACAACCGCCATAACCTAGAGGCCGCTGGGCTGACCGAAGAGCACTGGCGGGCGCGGTGGGAGGCCGGGCGGTGGTTCTGCCACGCCGACGGGAAAGTGGGAAGCGGTACGGCAACGAGACCATCCGCGTCACCCCCGACGGCGAAGTATCGATCAGGCTGCCCGCACCGCTGGCGCACCTGGCCAACGCCCCGCACAGCCGCTACGTCCTGGCCGCCCGCGCCCGGTTCGCGCACCGGGCCGCCGAGTGGGCCGACCGCATCTGCGCGGACAGGGCGGTGGCCTACCGCATCCACCACGACCCGGACCGGGACCGCTGGTACCTCACCGCGTCCTGGCAACGCCCCGCCATCCCTACAGTCCCGCTCGAGGCTGCCCGCACCCACGGCATCATCGGGGTCGACACCAACGCCGACCACTTCGCCGCCTACCGCCTGGACACCCACGGCAACCCCATCGGCGACCCCGTGCGGTTCGGCTACGACCTGTCCGGCACCGCCGACCACCGGGACGCGCAGATCCGGCACGCCATCACCGCCCTACTGCACTGGGCCCGGCGATGCGGCGTCGCCGCCATCGCCATCGAAGACCTTGACTTCGCGCAGGAAAAGACCCGGGAGAAGCACGGGCGGCGTAAACGGTTCCGGCAGCTGATCTCCGGCTTCCCCACTGGGAAGCTCAAGGCGCGGCTGGTCTCGATGGCCGCCGTGCAGGGTCTCGCGATCGTCGCGGTCGACCCGGCCTACACCTCCAGTGGGGCGACCAGCACTGGCGCAAGCCCCTCACCAGCAGCAAACGTCCAATGACCCGCCATGACGCCGCCTCGGTGGCGATCGGCAGACGCGCCCTCGGACACCCGATCCGGCGACGGACGACACCGCCCCCTGCCCACCAGAGCGATGGGCAGAGGCATCGGACCGCCCAGGCCGAACCAAGTGTCCGAGGGCGTGAGGGAACCCGCCCACCCGTCACGGAACGTGCACACGATGCATCCAGCCGGACCGGGACACCAAAGCGAACGCGGGGACCCAGCGCATCCAACACCGTTCGGGATGCGCGCAGTACCGGGATGTGGGTCCAAGACTCACTCCTGATCACTGTGTAGGAACGGTACTGCTACTGGCGGTGCGCCGAGCGCCGCGCATCCCATCCGCTGCTGCCGATGCGGGTGCTGCTGAACCGGCTCCGCGCCGGGGCGTTCCTGGCCATCACGCTGATGTTCGTCGCGATGTTCGGCTTCTACCTGTTCATGAGCTACTACACCCAGACGGTGCTCGGCTACTCGCCCGTCCAGGCCGGGCTCACACTGATCATCAACGCGCTCGCGGCACTGGCCGGATCCATGCTCATCGCCGGGAAGCTGCACGGCCGCGTCCCGCCCGCCGCCCTGATCGTGCCGGGCTTGCTCGCCGCCGCGGCCGGGATGCTGCTCCTGACGCGGCTGACGGCCGACACCACCGGCGTCTTCTCCTTCTACCTGGTCCCGGCGCTGATGCTCACCGGGCTCGGGCTCGGCTGCGTCATGCCACCGACCGCCAGCCTCGCCACAGCGGGCACGCAGGGGCACGACATCGGGGCCGCCTCCGCGGCCTACAACGCCGCTCAACAGCTGGGCGCCGCCCTGGGCACCGCCTTGTTCAACACCCTGGCGGCCAGCGCCGGCGCGGCCTTCCTCGCCGCCCATCCGAACGCACTGCCGGACGCGTCCGTCGTGCACGGCTACACCGTCGCCCTGACGGTCGCATTCGCGCTCCTGGTAGCCGCCGCGTGCCTCACCGCCCGGCTGATCATCACGCGGGGCGGGCGAGGGGGCTCGCCGTCGCACCCCGCGCCCACCCCTGCGAAACAGCTCTAATGGAGGCACTCATGGATTCGGAATCGGTCACCATGCTCCCGTAGCGGTCCCCTCGAATGGGTTGACACCTCGTCGGCCACGGTCGCGTGAGATCGGCGTGGTGTCAGCTCACGGCCTTCTTGATGAGCGAAGTGATCGTCTTTTCGGCTTCGGCGCTCAGCTCGGTCACGGCGTAGGAGGTCGGCCACAGGCCGCTGTCGTCGTCGAAGTCGGCTTCGGGGGTGAAGCCCAAGGTCGAGTAACGCTCCTTGTCGGCGTGCCCGCTCCGGAAGAAGCACACGACCTTGCCTTTTCTGGCGTAGGCGGGCTGCCCGTACCAGAGTTTCGGTGACAGTTCCGGGGCGTTGGCGGTGACGATCGCGTGGATGCGTTCGGCCGCTGCGCGGTCCGGAGCCTCCATCTCCGCGATCTTCGTCAGCACGTCGAGTTCCCCGGCGGCCGCCTTGCCGCCACGACCACGGGCCGCCTCCTTCTTCAGTTCCGCGGCGCGCTCTTTCATGGCCGCGCGTTCCTGCTCGGAGAAGCCGCTGGTGCTCCCATCTCCGGAATCCGCACTCATCGCTGTTCCCCCTGCTCGTGATCGGTGTGATGCGATGTGACGCTAGCCCTGCCGTGAGGCCTGGCGCTTCTCGATTCCTGACCGGCGCCCGCCCGGTGCTCGGGCGACCCACCTCGCCTCCCGGCCCGCCGCCCGCTCGGGCGAACTGGCCGACCAGCACGCCCGCGCCGCAGTCGACTACCGCGCCGCCCGAGCCGCCTTTCGTCACCCGAGTCCGCGCCGCCGGAGCGTGATGAAACCGGCGATTCTGATCCGGACGGCCGGGTGCTGGTGGTGAGTGTCGCCGCCCCCGGCGTGGACAGGCACATCTCCGTCACCGCCACCTTGAACCGCGTCATCACCCACCTCACCTGCTGAAATCGCCCGCCGCGAAGGTCCGGACGCCGAGTTTGGGTGTAAGCCCGCGCGCCGGCGACGGACAACCGCATCAGCTGATCTCCGAAAACCTATGCCGATCGAGGTAGATATTCGCGACGGGGTGGGGTAGTGTTCCTGTCATCGAAGAGAGACGAGTCCATGAGACGCGGCAGATGACGAACTGCCCGGACAGATGGATGTCGCGGGCCGGACGTGCCGGGGTCAACGCAGTGGAAGGGACCCCGGCAGCCGGCTCCGCGCCCGGCGGCCAACGGGCCGCCGACGGCACGAAGGCAAGTGGCAACACCGCAGAGAACACAGGTAATGCAGGTAGAGAACACGGAAGGAGTGTCTCGGCACCATCGGGATCGCCCGTTGCAGGCTCCAGTCACGCCGCGCGGGTACCGCAGCCCCACAGATTGGACGGTGGTCTACGGTCACGCATCCGCGATCCCCGCGCCCCCGCCTCAGGCGGCCGGCGCGGAAGACACCCGGCCACAGCGCCGGATGATGGTGTTGTACCTCATGGCCCCGGCGCCGCCCTTCGGCGCCGGGGCCCCGTCGTTCCCCAAGGACGCATCCGGCCTGCACCCGGCACCCAACGACAGTACGGAAGGTTTTGTGAAAGCACCCCAGTCGGCTAGGCCCGGCACCCACCCGGCACACCACGACCCGCACCCCGCCAAGCCCGGCGCGGTGCCAGACGACGCCGAACGGCAGGACCCCGCCACCGGGCCCGTCAGCAGTCCCGACGGCAGGCTGGACGACAAGCTCGACGACGAGGACTACCCCGCCTACAGCATGGGCCGGGCCGCCGAGATGCTGGGTGTCACCCCGGGGTTCCTGCGCGGCCTGGACGCCGCGGAACTGTTCGTCCCGCAACGCTCGGCCGGCGGCCACCGCCGCTACTCCCGCTACCAGCTGCGCCTGGCCCAACGCGCCCGCGACCTGATCGACCAGGGCACCGCGCTGGAGGCGGCCTGCCGCATCATCATCCTTCAAGACCAGCTCACCGAGGCCCAGCGCATCAACGCCCAACTCCAGCAGCGCATCAACGCCGACCCCGGACGGGACTGATCCGCCCTGCTCTTGGCCCCGAGCATGATCGCGATCATCCTGGCCGCGGTGTTCTCGGGCTGACCGCCCGGTTCCCGACTCGGGCGAGGTCGTCCGCACGGCACGACCTGCCCCCGGAGCGGCCGCCGTGCTGGGGGAACGCGGTACGCCTGCGAGGTCGCCGGGGGGGGCGTAGGCGTACTCGCGGGCGGTGGCCGCTCCGGGGAGTTCGGGACGCAGCGGCTCAAGGGCCGCTGCTTGATCGGCTCATGCCGATGGGTGCGCCTGCCGGGTGCGGGGGACGGGACGGCGGTCAGCCGTTCCGGTATTTCGCCCACCGAGCGTCCGGTGGTAGGAGCGAGGATTGCCGGGGACCCGGTCTCGCTTCGTGGCCCTCTTCCTCCGCTGATCGGCAAGGCCGCGGTGCTTTCCGACGTAACCGTTGTCGGCAATGGCCATGCTGAGGAAGAGGATCAGTATGCAGGCGGCGAAGACGGCGATGAGCGCGGCACCGGTGACCGCCAATGTGAAGATCACAAGGACCCCTCGATCTTGCTTTGTCCTGCGAGGGCCTCGCTGAGCAACTCGTAGGTGTCTTCGACGATGGTCGCGCAGAGGCCGTAGTAGATCTCCCGGTGCGTGAGCGGGCGTCCGAGGCGGGTGGCCACGAGGCATTCCATCATCGGCGGCCGGCGAATGTGCCAGCCCGGGTACTGCGCCTCAAGGTGTGCGCGTTCTTGATCATTCACGGGCCGGGTCCCCTGCGAATCGGTTCGGCGTTTCAACGGAAACCCTTCCAGGGCAGAGTTACGCTGAGCCACGAACCGATTACCCCCCACCGGCACCCGAGCAAGTCAGGCGACACCCCCGAACACACGGGCCGACACCCGGGAGACACCCGATGGCACCCTCGCGTGACACCAGCGCCTCGCCCCAGCAGGAGATGTTCGTCAACGAGCTGCGGGCGCGCCGCGAGTCGTCCGGTCTCTCTCGGAACAGGCTCGCGGCGGCGCTCGGCTGCACACCGCAGTGGATAGCCAAGGTCGAGACCTTCGAGAAGCCCCCGTCCGAAGGACTCGCGGACGACCTGGACACCTACTTCCAGGCTGGCGGCATGTTCCGTCGCATGTGGGAGAAGCACGTCGAAGCACGGAAGCGGGGCCTGATTCCGAACGGCTTCCGTCCGCTGGCTGAGGCGGAACCGGAGGCAGCGCAGATCAGCATCTACGAGCCTCTGTTGCTCACCGGCCTCCTGCAAACAGAGGAGTACGCACGGTTTGTGTTTGGAGCTGGAATGCGGGCAGGCAATGTGGACGAGTTGGTTGCGATACGTATGGAGCGACAGTCGATTCTTCGCAGGGCCGATCCGCCTTGGCTGTTCGTACTTATCCGCGAAGCGGTCGTCCGTGATCTTAAGACCGAATTTCGGTCGGAGCAGTGTAAGCGTCTGCTGGAAGTCATGGAGCACCCCAAGCTCTCAATTCAACTCATCCCAGCGGATGCCGCTGTCTTTCAACCGTGCGGTTTTCAGTTGCTCAGCTTCAAGCAGGCGCCCGACGTCGCCTACGTGGACGGAGTGATACATCACGGACAGGTGCTCACGAACCCACCCGACGTACAGGAACTTGCCATACTCTTCAACGTGATCCAGACCGCCGCACTGTCCGCGAAAGAGTCTGGAAACTTGATCCGTTCGATCATGGAGAGCCCGTGAGCACACTCGACCTATCGTCCGCCCGCTGGAGCAAGAGTGCTAAGAGCGACTCGGAAGGAGGCGCCTGTGTCGAGGTTGCTGGAGTTGCGTCGGTCGTGGCTGTGAGGGATTCGAAGGACCCGGAGGGGCCGAAGTTGGCGTTCGGGCGTGCGGCGTTCGGTGTGCTGGCGCGTGACATCCGCGCCGGGCGGTACGACCGGTAGGCGGCACGCGGCGCGCGCCGTGTGATCCTTAGGCCCGCGAACGTGCCGTGCGGTACGGGCTTCGGCAGCGGTCTGGACGTGGGGCGGGA
>NZ_SMKK01000561.1 GCF_004348425.1 Actinomadura sp. 7K507 | reverse complement strand
GCAGGCCCAGGGTGTAGGCGACGCGGCCGGAGACCACGCTGCCCGCGCTGGCCCCGGCGGCGTAGTCGTGGTACATCACCCCGGCGAACACCCCGGTCGAGGAGCCGCGCAGCGCGTGCGGGTCGATGCCCGCCCGCTCCAGCGCCTCCCAGCAGGTCTCCAGCAGCAGCCGCTGCTGCGGATCCATCACCAGCGCCTCACGCGGGCTGATCCCGAAGAACCCCGGATCGAACTCGCCCGCCTGGTGCAGGAACCCGCCCTGCCGGGTGATGCTGCCCGAGGCGGCATCGTCCCAGCCCCGATCGGCCGGGAACGGCGACACCGCGTCGATGCCCTCGGCGACCAGCCGCCACAGCCCCTCCGGCGAGGCCACCCCGCCGGGGTAGCGGCACCCGATCCCCACGATCGCGATCGGCTCATCACTCACCACACCGTGACCGG
>NZ_SMKK01000560.1 GCF_004348425.1 Actinomadura sp. 7K507 | reverse complement strand
TGCCGGAGCCGCCCATGCCGGGCCCGCCCTCGTAGTTCAGGCTGCAGTCGGTGGCCAGTTCCTCCAGGCCGTGCGCCTGCTCGGCGTGCGCCGTCGGGATCACGTACCGCTCGTCGTACTTGGCGAGGGCCAGCAGCCGGTACATGTCGTACATGTCCTCGCCCGTCATCCCGACGCTGGCGGGGACGGCGTCGTCGGCGTCGCGGCCGAGGTTGAGGTCGCGCATGTAGGACCGCATCGCGGCCAGCCGGCGCAGGACGGCGTCGACCGGGGCGGTGTCCCCGGCGGTGAACAGCTCCGCGAGGTATTCGACGGGGATGCGGAGCGCGTCGATCGCGGCGAACAGGTTCCCGGGGTCCTCGGCGTCGTGGCCGGTGTCGCGGACGACGTCGACGACCGGCGACAGCGGCGGGATGTACCAGACCATCGGCATCGTCCGGTATTCCGGGTGCAGCGGCAGCGCCACCTTGTAGGTGTTGATCAGCGCGTGGATCGGGGACCGCTGGGCGGCCTCGATCC
>NZ_SMKK01000058.1 GCF_004348425.1 Actinomadura sp. 7K507 | reverse complement strand
AAGGCCCCCAAGAGACGATTGGGTTGATAGGCCGGGGATGGAAGCGCGGTAACGTGTGGAGTCGACCGGTACTAATAGGCCGAGTGGCTTGAACACACACAACGTTCAATCCAAATCGCTGCATGAGTGTTCGCGTCCCTGTGTGGTTCCCAGAAAACAACTGGGCACCCGCACCTATAGAATTGCCGAGCTTTGGCTGCTCGGACGAGTCTTCCCGCACCCGCCGCTGGTTGGTGGGTGTCTGGGGGTTGGTCGTTCGGTGGTTTTGGCGAGGGGGAAACACCCGGTCCCATCCCGAACCCGGAAGTTAAGCCCTTCAGCGCCGATGGTACTGCACGGGAGACTGTGTGGGAGAGTAGGACACCGCCGGACTTGAATTGGTCGAGGGTCGCCCCGATTTGCGGGGCGGCCCTCGACGCATGTCGTGGTGCTGCAAAGTAGGCTGCGAGTGTCCACGGAACCACCTTCAAGAACAGTGACGGACGTGATGAGCGCGGAAGAGGACGGCCGTAGCGACGACAACCGCGGGCGGCGGGACGGTAACGGGGGGCGGAACACGCCTGCCCGTCGTGGCGGCGGCGCTCGTGGCGGTCCGGGTGGCCCCGGGGACCGTAAGCGGAGCGGCCCGCAAGGCGGAAGCGGTCGTCCCGGAGGCGGCGGTGGCCGTCCTGGAGGCGGAAGCGGTCGTCCTGGAGGCGGCGGCTGGAAGGACAAGGATCGGGATGCGCCCGGTAAGCGCGATGACCGGAAACCCGGGCGTCCCTTCAAACGCTCGGACGATCGGCGCACCGAATCCCGCGAGGGACGCTCGGACGACCGTCGGGAAGGTCGCTTCAGCGGTCCACGTGGTGAGCGGCGGGAAGGCGGATCCGGCGGGCCCCGCGGCGGTCAGGGCGGGGAGCGCCGCGAAGGGCGCAGTCCGGGACCTCGTGGCCCTCGTCCCGCCCAGGGCGGCGGACCGCGTCGTGAAGGACGGCCAGGCGGGCGCCCGGCCGGTAGCGGTCAGGGAGAACGGCGGTCTGACGGAGGTCAGCGCGATCGCCGGCCGTCGGAGCGCGACGCCCGTGGCGGGCGGGACGAGCGCCGTCCCGGCGGCCGCCGTTTCGAGGGCAAGCGCGAAGGACGTCCGGGAGACCGCGAAAGGCCCTTCAAGGGGCGCGGCGGGCCCAAGCGCCCACAGGACGCCGGCGGACGGCCCTCCGGACCGCGTCGCGACCGCCCTGACCGGCGGGCCCGGCCGGAGGAGCGCGAGCGTCCCGCCCCGGTGCACGACGACCCGATCCTGCCCGAAGACGTCACCGGCGAGGAACTGGACGCGGATGCCCGCGCCGAGCTGCGGACGCTGCCGAAGGAACTGGCCGCGAAGGTCGCCCGCCATCTCGTGATGGCCGGGCGGCTCGGCGAGGAGGAGCCCGAGCGGGCCTACAAGCATGCGCGCACCGCGCGGCGGCTCGCGTCGCGGGTGGGTGTCGTCCGTGAGGCGGCCGGGATCGCCGCCTACCACGCGGGCGAATGGGCCGAGGCGCTCGCCGAGCTGCGGGCCGCGCGGCGGCTCAGTGCCGGCGACGTCTCGTACCTGCCGGTGATGGCCGACTGCGAGCGCGGCCTCGGCCGCCCGGAACGCGCCCTGGACCTGATCAAGTCGGCTGAGGCCGCGCAGCTCGCCCCGATGGGACGCGTCGAGCTCCGCATCGTCGAGTCGGGCGTGCGCCGCGACCTGGGGCAGCAGGACGCGGCCGTGGTGACGCTGCAGATCCCCGAGCTTCGCGACAGGCGGCTCCGGCCGTGGTCCATGCGGCTGTTCTACGCCTACGCCGACGCACTGGTGGAGGCGGGCCGGGAGGACGAGGCGTCCGATTGGTTCGCGCGCGCCGCGGCGGCGGACCGGGACGGCGAGACCGACGCCGCCGAACGGTACGCCGAACTCGAGGGCCTGCACATCGTCGATACCGAAGAGGACGAGCTCAACGAGCATGCGCCCGAGGCGGAAGACCTCGAAAGCGCCGCCCTCCCCGAGGCCCTGACGGCCCCGGATCACGAGACCGCCCCGGGAGACGTAGCCGTCCGGACAGGCGAAGCCGTTCGGAAGGGCGAGGTCCCGGGCGACGAAGCCGCTCCAGGGCAGGAAGCCGCTCCAGGGCAGGAAGCCGCCCAGAGCGACGAAGCCGCTCCAGGGCAGGAAGCCGCCCAGAGCGACGAAGCCGCCTCAGGGCAGGGAGCCGCCCAGAGTGACGAGGCCGTCCCTGCGAAGGACGCTCTCCCCGAAACGGGACCCGTCCAGAGTCAGGAGTCCGCCTCGGACACTCGTGCCGTCTCGGACGGGGAAGGCGCCGAGGGCGACGAGGGCGGCCTGGGTGACAGGGCCGTCGCCGGGGAGGAAACTCTCCCGGAGGGAGAGGCCGTCCAGCCTGAGGAGACGGCCTCCGGGGGCAGTGCCGTCACGGAGCAGGAGAGTGCCGAGCCGGGTGAGGCCGGCTCGGAGGCGGGGTCGGCGACGGACATCGTGTTCATGGATGCCGGGTCCGAGGTCGCGGAGGCGGCAGAGGACGAGGCGCCGGAGGTTCCCGCGGTGTTTCTGGAGCCGAAGCCCGTCGACGGGGAGCGGCCGCCTCAGGCCGAATGACGCGGCCTACTTGACTGGCGGGTAGGTTTCGCTCGATATTCACGGGATCGCGCCGTTCGGGGGCGCCGGACATGTCCGGCGATGATCGACTCCTAGGAGTGTCATGCCCCTGAACCGTCGTATGTTCCTGCGTGCCACCGCCGTCGCCGGCGGCACCGCGGCCTTCTCAGGCGCCCTGTGGCAGCAGGCCTTCGCCGCGGGTCCCGCGCAGCCCGGCCCGAGCCCGTACGGCCCGCTGCAGGCCGCGGACGGCAACGGCCTGCAGTTGCCGGAGGGATTCACCAGCCGGATCGTGGCGCGTTCGCTCAGGCGCGTCGAAGGGACGAGGTACACCTGGCACCCGGCGCCCGACGGCGGTGCGTGCTTCCCCGACGGGGACGGCTGGATCTACGCCAGCAACTCGGAGGTCCCGATCGTGGGCGGTGTGTCCGCCCTGCGGTTCGACGCGTCCGGCAGGGTGACGTCCGCCTACCGGACCCTGAACGGCACCACGTTGAACTGTGCCGGTGGGGCGACGCCATGGAACACGTGGCTGTCGTGCGAGGAGCACGACCTGGGCCTCGTGTGGGAGACGGACCCGCGCGGTGAGGACTCGGCCGCGGCACGTCCGGCGATGGGCAGGTTCAAGCACGAGGCCGCGGCGTCCGACCCTGAGCGGAAGGTCATCTACCTCACCGAAGACCAGTCCGACGGCTGTTTCTACCGGTTCCGGCCGCGGACTTGGGGCGACCTGTCGTCCGGGACGCTCGAAGTGCTGGTCGGCTCCGGGACGGGTCCCGTCCAGTGGGCGAAGGTGCCCAATCCGGAGTTCTGGCTTACCGCGACCCGTGAGCAGGTGGCGGAGGCGATGCACTTCGACGGCGGCGAAGGCTGCCACTACACGCGTGGCATCTGCTACTTCACCACCAAGGGCGACGGCCGTGTTTGGGCGTACGACGCGGCGGCCGAGCGTCTGGACATCGTCTACGACGACGACCTCGTCACCGAGGGAGAGGCGCCCCTGCACGGCGTCGACAATCTGACCGCCACGTCGTCCGGGGACCTCTACGTCGCGGAGGACGGCGACAACATGGAGATCAACCTCATCACCCCGGACGGGATCGTCACGCCGTTCCTGCGCCTCCTCGGCCACGACGATTCGGAGATCACCGGCCCGGCCTTCACCCCGGACGGCTCACGCCTCTACTTCTCGTCCCAGCGCGGCAAGAGCGGATTCATCGCCGGGACGGACGGCCACACGTTCGAGGTGACCGGCCCCTTCCGCCGCTGAACCGGCCCGCGGGAGGCCGTCAGGTGTTCTTGTTCAGGGCGTGCATGATGCCGGCGACGTTGCTTTCCGCGCTGTTCAGCACCTCGTACTTGGCGGCGAGATCGGGGTCGGCGTCGTCGGCGGTGATGGCGTAGCGGTCCTTGGTGCGGTCGACGACCATCGCGACGGCGTGGTCGAGGTCGAGGCCCTGGTCGTTGGCGTCGCGGACGGCGTCCACCCAGATCCGCAGCTCCTCCGCCGACCGTTCGAGCGTGTCGCCGACCTCGGTCACGGGGCCGTAGTGCGCGAACAGCAGCCGTTGCGGTCCCAGCGACCGGAACTTGCCGATCGACGCCAGGGCGGTGTCGAGGTCGAAGTCCGGCGGTGGCGTCGCGGGCTTCACGTCCGCGGTCTCGGGGATGTAGATCCCGGCGGCGTCGCCGACGTAGAGGTCGCCGGTCTGGGAGTCCATCAGCCCGACGTGGTGTTTGGCGTGGCCGGGGGAGTAGTGCGACTCCAGCCGCCGCCCGCCGCCGAGGTCGACGACGCCGGTGTCCTCGACGGACCGGATGCGCGCCGCGTCCGTCGGCTTCAGCTCGCCGAAGAGCGTGTCGAGGGCGTCCCCGTACACCATGCGGGCGCTGCGCATGAGGCGGGACGGGTCCGCCAGGTGACGGGCGCCCTTCTCGTGGACGACGACCTCGGCGCGCGGGTACATCCGCGCGATGTCGCCGACACCGCCGGCATGGTCCAGGTGGATGTGGGTCACGACCACGCTCGCCAGGTCGGCCGGGCCGACGCCCATCTGCCGCAGTGCCGCCTGCACGACGGGCGCCGAGCCGGACGTGCCCGGCTCCACCAGGCATGGCCGGTCGGACATGATCAGGTAGCCGGCGGTGATTCCGGAGTATCCGGCCATCCGCGTGTCGATCTCGTAGACGTCCCCGCCGAGCGGCGTGATCGTGTTCGTGATGTCCATACTCCGATCATCGTTCCCGGCGGGCTTCGCGGGCCACCGGGCCGGCTTCGGGGCCGAGGAGGCGCAGGACGAGGCCCGTGCGTGGTTTCGGTCCGAAGGACGTGGATTTGCGAGGGACGCGCTCGCCCTCTCCCGCGACGGCCAGGACGTCGTCGACGTCGAGGGGGTTCAGGATGACGGCGGTACCGCCGGTGCGCCGGGCCCGCGCTATGGCGGCGGACGGGTCGTCGTGCACCACCTCGATCGCGTCCTCGGTCTCGGGGACGTCCCACACGTCCCCGATGAGGAGGTGGTCGAGGACGGCGGTGTCGAGCCGTTGCCAGCGTGCCGAGTGCTCCGACGGCATGGAGCGGCTCAGCGCGTCTGGATCGGGGTTCGTGAGGAGGTGCAGGACGTCGTCTCCACCCAGGAGGAACGCGGGCCGAGGTGCGTCGGCGAGCGCTTCGAGCGCGTCAGCCTCGTCCAGGAAGTCGGTGACACGGAAGACCTTGCGTGCCTGTTCGATCGCGTCGCTTGGACGGAGGTCCGGCAGAACCCGGTGGATCGCGCCCAGGTGCGGCGGATACCGCGTGGAATCGACCAGCAGCGCCAGACCGGAGTCCCAGGGCCCGGAGCCGTCGCCGGCGGCGTGGCGACGCGCCTGAAGGGCGCGATAGGTGGCGTAGCGGTGGTGGCCGTCGGCGATGAGGGCCCGCTTGTCGTGAAGGTCGGCGGCCACGCGCGCATGCGCGGACGGGTCGGTGATGCGCCACAGCCGGTGTGTGAGCCCGTCGTCGGCGCGGAATTCCGTCAGGGGCTCTTCGGCGGCCGCGCCGTCGACGACCCGGGCCGCGTCGCCGCCGCCCCCGTACAGCAGGAAGATCGGTTCCAGGTTGGCGTCGGCGGCCGTCATCAGCGCGAGCCGGTCGCGGACCGGTCCGGGGAAGACGTTCTCGTGCGGCAGCACGACCCCCTCGGACTCCGCGCGCAGCCCCACGGCGCCGATCAGGCCGCGTTGCAGGACCGTGCCGTCCCGGGCCGCCTCGTAGACGTACAGGGCCGGGTCGGGGTCGGTCGCGAGGGCGCCCTCGTCCAGCCAGCGGCGCAGCCGCTCGCCCGCCGTGCCGTAGCTCTCCCCGGCGGCGCGCGGCAGGTTGAGCCGGACGATGTTGTGCCCGCCGCCCGCCAGCAGCCGCATGGCCGCCGCGTCGTCGATCAGGTCGTACGGGGGCATGGTCACCGACGCCAGGTCGCCCGCGACCCCGGGGACGAAGCGGACGCCGCGGAACGGCGCCAGTTCCAGGCCGCGGCCGGTCCGCGGCTCCGCCGTCCCGAAGATCCGGGCGCTGAACTCTTCCGGCGGGAGGCCGGAGGGGAGGTCGTCGTCCACTCTGGGCATGCTAATCACCATCGGGCGAGCCGCGGCGCGGCGGGTACGGTCGATTTCCGAGGGAGGTCCACATGAGTCGACAAGGACCTGGGAGGCCGGAGGATTCCCCGGGGGACGACCCGGGGGAGCATGGAGCCTCGCCGGAGGGCGGGGTCTACGAGTGGTACACGCGCGGCCTGGAGCTGCTCAGGGCGGGCAGTGCCGGCGCCGCGCTGCAGTTGCTGGCCAGGGCCGCCGAAGCCGAGCCGTGGTCGCACAGCATCCGCGAGGCGCTCGCCCGCGCCCAGTTCGGGACGCGGCAGTTCGGCGCGGCGGCCGAGAGCTTCGAGTCGATCGTCGAGGAGGAGCCCGCCGAGGACTACGCGCGGTTCGGTCTCGGGCTGTCCCTCAGCCGCCTGGGCGACTTCGAGGGGGCGGCCCGGCACCTGGCGCTGGCCGCGGCGATGCGCCCGGAGAACGAGGACTACGCGAAGGCGCTGCGCCATGCCAGGGCCACGCTCGCGTTCCGCCGGTGACGCGGGCGGAACCACCGCTTACCCGTCGGTAACAACTCCCCTACGATCACGGTCATGAGGAACACGATGAAGGGCAGCGACCGCCCCCTGAGCGAGGCCTACGACGTCGCCCTGCTCGATCTCGACGGCGTCGTCTACATCGGCCGCAGACCCGTCCCCGCGGCCGCGGAGTCGCTCGCCAAGGCCCGCGCGGCGGGGCAGCGGCTGGCGTTCGTGACCAACAACGCCTCGCGGACGCCGTCGGCCGTCGCGGCGCTGCTCACGGACGTGGGCGTCCCCGCGGACGCGGAGGACGTGGTCACCTCGGCCCAGGCCGCCGCCCGCCTGCTCGCCGAGCGGCTGCCCGCGGGTTCGGAGGTCCTCGTCGTGGGCGGGATGGGCCTGCGCCACGCCATGTACGCGCACGGGCTGCGCCCGGTGTCGACCGCGGCCGGGCGTCCCGCCGCCGTCGCGCAGGGCTACTTCCCCGAGATCGGCTACGGGCTGCTGTCCGAGGGCGCGCAGGCCGTCAGCATGGGCGCGCTGTTCGTCGGGTCGAACGGCGACCTCACGATCCCCGGCGGCGACGGCCCTCCGCACCCCGGGAACGGCTCCCTGCTCCGCGTGATCAGCTCCGCCACCGGCGTCGAGCCGATCGTCACCGGCAAGCCGGAACGGCCGCTGCACCAGGAGTCGGTCCTGCGCACCGGCGCGAGGCGCCCGCTCGTGGTCGGCGACCGCCTGGACACCGACATCGAGGGCGCCCACAACGGGGGCGCCGACAGCCTCCTCGTCTTCACCGGCGTCACCGGCCCCATGCAGGCCCTCACGGCCCCGCCGAACCGGCGCCCCACCTACCTGGCCGGCGACCTGACCGGCCTCCTCGCCGCGCACCCGGAGATCCTCCGCGAGGACGGCGGCCACCGTTGCCGCGGCTGGACGGCCCGCCGCGACGGTGACGCCTTCACGGTCACCGGCTCCGGCGACCCCTACGACGGCCTGCGGGCCCTCGCGTCCGCCGCCTGGGAGAGCGACACACCGGCGGCCGCCGAGTCCCTCACAGGCGCCCTGAAGAGCCTCGCGCTCTGACCCGGAGGAGTCAGAGGAGCTTGCGCAGGCGGAGCAGGTCGAAGATGCTCGCCTCGATCCTGAGGCGGCCCGCCGCCCACGCCTTGGCCGGGCTCAGCTCGTCGTCGGCCAGCGCGATGAGATCGTCGCTGTCCATGGTGAGCCGTACCTGCGCCGCCGCGTGATCGCCGTCGGGCTCGAACGGGTCGAGACCGCCCTGGTGGAGGCGCGTGCGGTAGGCCAGCCCGAGATCCGGGATGCGGCAGCTGATCGTCCGCTCGACCACGTGCTCGGCGAACCGGTCGGCGTCCACCTCCTTCAGGCGCGCCGCGACACGGCCGAGCGCCGCCCGGCAGTCCTCCTCGTTCGCCATGCTCAGGCCGTTCCCCGTTCCTGCGACAACGATGTCGTTCAGGGACGGTAGCGTTCTGGATGAGCAGGAAGCGACTCGTCGCGGGTGCTCAGGGCCGACTGGGAGGTAAACGTGATGTCCGACGAGCCCGCGCAGGTGCCGGAGTCCCCGGCGGAGTCCCCGGCGGAGCCGGTGGAGTTCCCGGTGGAACTCCCCGCCGCGAAGCTGGACCCGGCCCCGGACGAGCCGGAGTTCCCCGCGGTGACGCCGCCCGACCCGACCGGCGACCAGCGCGTGGACGCCGCCGTGGCCCGCCTGGGTGAGCTGGGCGCGCGGCCCGTCCCCGAGCACGTGGAGATCTACGAGGACGTCCACCAGCGGCTCCAGGAGCTGCTCGCGTCGGCCGACTCCACCGACCAGGACGAGCCGCCAGGGCAACCCGAGCAACCCGAGCAAGGTGGGCGACCCGCGCAGCCCCGGCCCGTGTTCCCCGACGCGCTCCGCCCCCGCCCGTGAGCGACCGCCGAGCGGAGACGAGGCGATGAGCAGGCGGCGGCTGGACGCGGAGCTGGTCCGGCGCGGCCTGGCACGGTCGCGCGAACACGCCGGGCAGCTCATCGGCGACGGGCGGGTACGGGTCGGCGGGCAGCCGGCGGCGAAGGCCGCGACGCAGGTCGAGACCGGCGCCGCGATCCTGGTCGCCGAGGACGGCGGCGGCCCCGAGTACGTCTCGCGCGGCGGCCACAAGCTCGCCGGCGCCCTGGACGCGTTCGGCGGCCTGGAGGTGAAGGGCCGCGTGTGCCTGGACGCGGGCGCCTCGACCGGCGGTTTCACCGACGTCCTCCTGCGCGCGGGCGCGGGGCGCGTGTACGCGGTGGACGTCGGGTACGGCCAGATCGCATGGTCGCTGCGGACGGACGAACGGGTCACCGTCATGGAACGGGTGAACATCCGCGAGCTGGAACCGGGGATGCTCGGCGGCCCGCCGCCGGACCTGGTCGTCGGCGACCTGTCGTTCATCTCGCTGAGGCTCGTCCTCGGCCCTGTGCACGCGTGCGCGGCGCCCGGCGCCGACTACGCGATGATGGTGAAGCCCCAGTTCGAGGTCGGCAAGAACCGGGTCGGCGCGGGAGGCGTGGTGCGCGACCCGGGGCTGCGCGCGGACGCGGTCCGCGGCGTGGCGGCCCATGCGGCGACGCTGGGCCTCGGCGTCCTCGGGGTGACGGCGAGCCCGCTGCCGGGCCCGTCGGGGAACGTGGAGTACTTCCTGTGGCTGCGCGCCGGTGCCCCGCCGCTCGACGAGGCGGACCTGGCCGTGGCCATCGCGGAGGGACCGCAATGATCGGCGACGCTCTGCGGGACCGTACAGAAGGCGTCCGATCCGGGAACGTCCCCGACGGGGACGTTCGTCCAGACGTCTGTACGCCGTAGCGCGTCGGGGAGTGGGGCGAGAGCATGAGCAAGAGGTCGGTGCTGGTCGTGGTGCACACCGGGCGGCCCGAGGCGGTCCGCAGCGCCCAGCTGGTCATCGAGCAGCTCAGCGAGGCCGGGATCTGCGTGCGGGTCCTGGACTCCGAGGCCGCGCAGATCGGCAGCGGGGGCGTGGACGTCATGCCCAGCTCCGCGGCGGCGGCCGACGCCGCGGAGGTCGTCATGGTCCTCGGCGGCGACGGGACGCTGCTGCGCGCCGCCGACCTGACCCGCACGTCCGGTACGCCGCTGCTCGGCGTCAACCTCGGCCATGTCGGGTTCCTCGCCGAGGCGGAGCGGGACGACCTCGCCGCCACCGCCGACCGCGTCGTGGCCCGGCAGTACGACGTCGAGGAGCGCATGACGATCGACGTCACCGCCCGCCGCAACGGCACGGTGATGGGCACGACGTGGGCGCTGAACGAGGCGAGCATCGAGAAGGGCGAGCGGGAGCGGATGCTGGAGGTCGTCGCCGAGATCGACGGCCGGCCGCTGTCGAACTGGGGCTGCGACGGCGTGGTGTGCGCCACACCGACCGGGTCGACGGCGTACGCGTTCTCGGCCGGCGGCCCGGTGGTGTGGCCGGAGGTCGAGGCGATGCTGGTCGTGCCGATCAGCGCGCACTCGCTGTTCGCGCGCCCGCTGGTGGTGTCGCCGCGCTCCTCGGTCGCGGTGGAGGTGCTGCCGGGCACCCCCCGCGCCGTCCTGTGGTGCGACGGGCGCCGCACCCTGGACCTGCCGCCCGGCGCGCGGGTGGAGGTCCGGCGCGGGGCCGAGCCGGTACGGCTCGCGCGGTTGCATTCCACCCCGTTCACCGACCGGCTGGTCACGAAGTTCGGGCTTCCCGTGACGGGCTGGCGGGGCCGCGTCCGCCAGCCCGCGCACCCGTCCCCGCCGCTGGCGGATTCGCAGGTCGGGGACGCCCCGGCGGCGGGCGGCATCGTCGGTCGTCCCGGTCCGGGCGTCCCGTCCGGCGGGGGGCCCGCGTCGCCGGACGGGGGAGCGTCCGGCGAGGAGAGGGGATAATCTCCACAGGCGCTGATCCGGGATCTTTTTGCGGAGGGTTGTGACGCTGGTGCGCCCGATGGTCGATGAGGTGCGAATACAGGGCCTCGGAGTGATCGACGAGGCCGTGCTCGATCTGTCCCAGGGCTTCAACGTCGTCACCGGCGAGACCGGGGCGGGCAAGACGATGGTGGTCACCAGCCTCGGGCTGCTGTTCGGCGGGCGCGCGGACCCGCAGCGGGTCCGGCCGGGCGCCGACCGCGCCACCGTGGAGGGACGGATCGTCGTCGATCCGGGCGGCCGCGTGGTGGAGCGCGTCGAGGAGTCCGGCGGCGAACTGGACGACGGCGCGCTGATCGTCACCAGGTCGGTGTCCGCGGAGGGCCGCTCCCGGGCGTTCCTCGGCGGGCGCTCCGTCCCCGTGAACGTGCTGATCAACCTCGCGGACGAGCTGGTCGCCGTGCACGGGCAGTCCGACCAGCAGCGGCTGCTGCAGTCGTCGCGGCAGCGCGGCGCGCTCGACCGGTACGCGGGCGGCGCGCTGACCAAGCCGATGCGCGCCTACACCAAGGCGTACCAGCGGCACCGTCAGGTCACCGCGCTGCTGGACGAGCTGACCACGCGGGCGCGCGAGCGGTCCCAGGAGGCGGACGCGCTCCGCTTCGGCCTGGAGGAGATCGAGAAGGTCGACCCCAAGGACGGCGAGGACGTCGACCTCGCCGCCGAGGAGGAGCGGCTCGGGCACGCCGACGCGCTGCGCGGCGCCGCCGACACCGCGCACGAGGCGCTGCTCGGCGACGCGGCCGCCGCGTTCGAGGCCGCGAACGTGACGAGCCTGCTCGGCCAGGCCCGCAACGCGCTGGACGCCGTCCGCGAGCACGATCCGGAGCTCGCGGCCCTCGCCGACCGGCTCGCCGAGGCCGGCTACCTGGTCTCCGACGTCGGGACCGACCTGGCGTCCTACGCCGAGTCCGTGGACGCCGACCCGGCGCGGCTCGCGGCCGTCCAGGAACGTCGGGCCGACCTGACCGGGCTGACCCGCAAGTACGGCGGCGCGGAGGGGACGGTCACCGAGGTCCTGGAGTGGGCGCGGCGGTCCGCGGCGCGGCTCACCGAGCTGGAGGGCGACGACGACCGCATCGAGGGGCTGCGGGCCGAGCACGCCGAGCTGACCGAGCGGCTCGCCGCCGAGGCGGGGGAGCTGACCGAGGTCCGCACCCGCGCCGCCGAGCGGTTCTCCGGCGCGGTCACCGAGGAGCTGACCGCGCTGGCGATGCCGCACGCCCGCGTCGTGGTGTCGGTCACCGCGACCGGCGACTACGGCCCGCACGGCCTCGACGAGGTCGAGGTGCGGCTCGCGCCGCATCCCGGCGCCAAGCCGCTGCCGCTGCACAAGGGCGCCTCGGGCGGTGAGCTGTCCCGGGTGATGCTGGCGATCGAGGTCGTGTTCGCCGGTGCCGACCCGGTGCCGACGTTCGTGTTCGACGAGGTCGACGCGGGCGTCGGCGGCAAGGCCGCGGTGGAGATCGGGCGCCGGCTGGCGCGGCTGGCCCGCAACGCCCAGGTGATCGTCGTCACACACCTGCCGCAGGTCGCCGCTTTCGCCGACCAGCACCTGGTGGTGGAGAAGTCCGACGACGGCACCGTAACCAGCAGCGGCGTCACCGCGCTGGACCAGGAGGGACGGGTGCGGGAGCTGTCGCGGATGCTCGCCGGTCTGGAGGATTCCGAGCTCGGCCGCGCCCACGCCGAGGAGCTCCTCGCCATGGCCGCGGAGGAGCGGTAGCCGAGACCCGCCCCGCAAAAACTACAGACTGTGCACGAACGGACACGCCTGGACACTCGTCGTTTCCGGCGTCCGCACCGCCGCTCTGGCAGGATGGCAGTTGATGAACGATTCGTCACCGACCACCGAGCGGCGCATCCGGCTGGCGCAGAAGCTGCCGCTGCGCGCGCTCGCGCTCGGCCGCGGCCGGGGCCGCGAGGACGGCCGGCCGGGGGTCAGCGCCACGGTCCGGCTCGACCGCCGCACCAAGGACCTGACCAAGCGCCTCCAGCCGGGCGAGGTCGCGGTGATCGACCATGTCGACCTCGACCGGGTCAGCGCGGAGGCGCTGGTGGCGTGCGAGGTCGGCGCCGTGGTCAACGTCGCCCCGAGCATCTCGGGCCGGTACCCGAACCTCGGCCCGCAGATCCTGCTGGACGCCGGCATCCCGCTGGTGGACGACATCGGTCCGGAGATCTTCGCCAAGCTGCAGGAGGGCGAGCAGGTCCGCGTCGAGGGTCCGGCCGTGCACCGCGGCGAGGACGTCGTCGCCAAGGGCACCGAGCAGACGGCCGATTCGGTGGAGACGGCGCTGACCGAGGCGAAGGCGGGCCTCGCGAGCCAGCTGGAGGCGTTCGTCGCCAACACGATGGAGTACGTCAAGCGCGAGCGCGACCTGCTCATCGACGGGGTCGGCGTCCCCGACGTCACCACGAAGCTCGCCGGGCGGCACGCGCTGATCGTGGTCCGCGGCTACCACTACCGCGAGGACATCGCGACGCTGCGGCCCTACATCCGCGAGTACCGTCCCGTGCTGATCGGGGTGGACGGCGGCGCCGACGCGCTGCTGGAGGCCGGCTACCGCCCCGACATGATCGTCGGGGACATGGACTCGGTGTCCGACGACGCGCTGACCTGCGGCGCGGAGATCGTCGTGCACGCCTACCGGGACGGCCGGGCGCCCGGCCTGAAGAGGGTGCACGAGCTCGGCCAGGAGGCGGTGACGTTCCCCGCCACCGCCACCAGCGAGGACATCGCGATGCTGCTCGCCGACGACAAGGGCGCGACCCTCATCGTCGCCGTCGGCACGCACGCCAACATGGTGGAGTTCCTCGACAAGGGCCGCGCCGGCATGGCCAGCACGTTCCTCACCCGGCTGCGGGTCGGCAGCAAGCTCGTGGACGCCAAGGGCGTCAGCAGGCTCTACCGCAGCCGGATCTCGACCTGGTCGCTGCTGTTCCTCGTCCTCGGCGCGTTCATCGCCATCGTCACCGCCGTCGCCATGTCCCCGGCGGGGGACGTCATCAGTCCCCTGCTGGCCGACCGCTGGCACGCCTTCGTCTTCTGGCTGACCGGACTCTTCACGTGATCGATTTCCGTTACCACCTCGTCTCCATCGTCGCGATCTTCCTGGCGCTGGCGCTCGGCATCGTGCTGGGCTCCACGACGCTGTCGAACTCGGTGAGCGACACCCTGCGGCAGCAGGCCAACCAGGCGGCCAAGACCGCCCAGCAGGCCCGCGACCAGCAGCGGCAGCTCCAGCACCGGGTGAACGGGCAGGAGCAGTTCGCGAACGTGCTGTCACCGCAGATCGTCCAGAACCGGCTCAAGGGCCAGTCCGTGGTGATGGTCGAGACGCCCGGCGCGGGCGAGGACAGCATCGAGCAGCTCAGCGAGCTGGCCAAGAACGCGGGCGCCGCCGTCACCGGCCGCGTCACGATCCAGAAGAAGCTCCTGGACGACGACCAGCAGACCACCGTCGACGAGCTGGCCACGCAGCTGAAGGCCGACGACGTCGAGTTCCCCGACAACGCGAGCGCCTACGCCAAGGCCGGCGCGGTGCTGGCGGGCGCGCTGGTCACCAAGGACGCCGCCAAGTCCGGCCGTGAGGACGCCGCCGGCGGCGCGGTCCTGAACGGCTTCAAGGAGGCCGGATACATCACCTCCAGCGGCAAGCCCGGTCAGCACGCGACGCTCGCCGTGCTGGTCTCGCCCGCCACCCCGTACGCGCACGAGGGCGGCGGCGGCGACAACGACGCCCTGATCTCGCTGGCCTCCGCACTCGACGCCGCCGGGCGCGGTACGGTCGTCGGTGGCCCCTCGACCTCCGCGCAGGAGGGCGGGCTGATCGCGGCGCTTCGTGACTCCGATGCCGAGGAGTCGGTCTCCACCGTCGACGTGGTGGACACACCCTCCGGGCAGGTCGTGACGATCCTGGCGCTGCAGAACGAGATGAGCGGCAAGACCGGGCAGTACGGGACGGGCGCCGGTGCGGGCGGCTACCTGCCCTCGCCCGCGCCGACGGCGGGGAAGAACGGGTGACCTGATGAAGCGACGCATCGCCTCCGGCTCGGCGGCATGGCTCAGGGCGGCGGCCGGCGCGGGGCTGGGCGCCGCGGCCGCGCGCGCCGCCTACGCCGCGCTGACGCGCAATCCCCCCGGGGTGAACGGCCTGCCGGGCGAGGAGGTGTGGGGCCGCACCAACCATCGCGGCGAGCCGGTCACGCTGCTGGAGGGGCCCGCGGTCGTCGCGGGCGCCGCCGCGGGCGGGCTGCTGGCGCCGGGCGTACAGGGCCGGATGCGCGCCGCCGCGCTGCTGGCGGGCGCCGGGTCCGGGCTGCTCGGCGGCTACGACGATCTGGCGGGCTCGGCCTCGTCCCGCGGGTTCAAGGGCCATCTGACCGCGCTGGCCCGCGGGGAGGTCACCAGCGGCGCGGTGAAGATCCTCGGCATCGGCGCGACCGGCCTGGCCGCCGCCGCCGTCGCCGGGTCGCCCGCCCCGTCCAGGACGGGACGCGCGTTCGACGCCCTCGTCAACGGCGCGATCATCGCCGGGTCCGCGAACCTGATGAACCTGTTCGACCTGCGTCCGGGGCGCGCCGTCAAGGTCGGCCTGCTCACCGGCACGCCGCTGGCGCTGGCGGGGCCGTCGTCCGCCGTCGTGGCCGCCCCGCTCGGCGCCGCCGCCGCGCTGCTGCCCGAGGACCTCGCCGAGCGCGCGATGCTCGGCGACACCGGCTCCAACGCGCTCGGCGCGCTGCTCGGCCTGGCCGCCACCCGGCTCGGCCGCGGGCCGCGGCTGGCCGTGCTGGCGGGGCTCGCCGGGCTGAACGCCGCCAGCGAGTTCGTCAGCTTCACCAAGGTCATCGCGGGCAACCCGGCGCTGAACCGGATCGACATGCTCGGCCGCCGGCCCGCCGCCGCGCGGGTATCCGCGCCCGCGTCCCCCCAAGGGGCGGACAAGCCGGACATGGAGGACGCGTTCCGCCCGTCCGTCCCACCGCCGCCCGGACCCGCGGGCAACGGCGTCAACGCCGGGCCCGCCTAGGCGCACCGGACCTCCCCCCGCAGACTCCACGAGCGTGGCACCGTCAACTCTCCGCCGCCTGACCGGCGGCCTCGCCGGCGCAGCCGTCGTCATCGCCGTCATCACGGTCCTGGCGCGGCTGGCCGGATTCGGGCGCACCTACGCGTTCTCGCAGACCGTCACCACGTCGTGCCTCAGCCAGGCGTACTTCACCTCCACGCAGTTCCCCTTCATCGTCTACGAGATCGTCGCGGGCGGCGCGCTGACGGCGATGGTCGTGCCGGTGCTGGCCGGCGCCGCCGAGCGCGGCGACCGGGAGGAGGTCCGCCGGATCGGGTCGGCGCTGCTGACCTGGATCGTCGTGCTGATGGTGCCGCTGTCGGCGCTGATGGCGCTCGGCGCCCGCCCGATCATGGAACTGCTGGTGGGCGGCGACCTGGCGGGCTGCGCGCGCGACGACATCGTGGACGTCGGCTCCTCGATGCTCATGATCATGTCGGTGCAGATGGTGATGTACGGGGTGGCGGTCGTCCTGTACGGGGTGCTGCAGTCGCACCGCAGGTTCGTGGCGCCCGCTCTGGCGCCGCTGATGTCGAGCCTCGTGCTGATCGGCGCCTACGTCGCGTACGCGCCGCTCGGCCGCGGCCATGAGAACGACCTGGCCCACCTGCCCCTGGACGCGGAGCTGACGCTGTCGGTGGGGACCGCGCTCGGCGGCGTCGCGATGGCGGCGACCGCCGGGGTCGCGGCGTGGCGGCTGCGGCTGCGGATGCGCCCGACGCTGCGCTTTCCGGACGGGGTGGCGCGGCGCGTGCGGCGGCTCGCGGCGGCCGGGCTCGCCACGGTCGTCGCGCAGCAGCTGTCGGCGCTGCTGGTCGTGCGGCTCAGCTACGAGGGCACGGGCGGCGCGCTCGCCAACTACCAGTACGCGTGGGCGATCTACCTGCTGCCGTGGGCGATCCTGGCCGTGCCGATCGCCACCAGCGCGTTCCCGGCGCTGTCGGCGCGGATGAGCGCGGGGGAGCACGAACGGTTCGACCGGGTCACCGCGTCCACCACCCGCGCGGTCGTCCTGGTGTCGTGCGCGGGCGCCGCCGTGCTGGCCGCGGTCGCCATGCCGATCGCGGCGGTGTTCAACCCCGGGCTTCCCGGCCAGCAGGAGGTGCTGTCGCGCGCGGTGCTCGCCTTCGCCCCCGGCCTGGTCGGGTACGGGCTCGTCGCGCACCTCTCACGCGTCCTGTTCGCGTGCCACAAGGGGCGGATGGGCGCCGCGGCGGTCGTGGCGGGCTGGCTGGTCGTGATGGCCGCCGACGTCGCGCTCGTGCTGACGGTCGACCGGGAGTGGGTGGTCGCGGCGCTCGGCGCCGGCAACGCGACCGGGATGACCGTGGCCGGTGTGCTGCTGCTGGTCATGCTCGTCCGCGCCAGGGGCGCCGCGTCCATGGCCGGGATACCGCGGGCCCTGGCCGCCGGGCTGGCCGGCGGCGCCGCGGGCGGCGCCGCCGGATACGCGACGGCCGCGCTGCTCGGGACGGGCGGCGAGCTGCGCAGCGCCGGCACCGGGGCGCTGGCGGCGCTGGCCGCCGGCGCGGTGTTCCTCCTCATCGCATTCGTGATCGACGGCCGGGATCTGCGGGCCGTCCTCAGCCGGAAGGTCACCTCCGATGACTGACAAGAAGGATCTGGACGGGCTGCGCGTCGCGCTGGTCCTCGGCACCAGCGCCGGCGGCGTCGGGCGGCACGTCCGCTCCGTGGCCGCCGGCCTGGCCGGCCGCGGCGCCCGCGTCGTGGTGTGCGGGCCGGCGCCGACCGAGGAGCTGTTCGGGTTCGCCGGCGACGGCGTCCGGTTCGCCGAGGTCGACCTCGCCGACCGGCCCCGCCCGGTGAACGACGCCAAGGCCGTCGCGCGGCTCCGCACGCTGCTGCGCGACGCCGGCGTCGTGCACGCCCACGGGCTGCGCGCCGGCGCCCTCGCCGTGGCCGCGTGCGCGCGGGTCGCGCCGGGGCCGCTGCGGTTCGGGCGGGGCCCGGCGCCGCTGGTCGTCACCCTGCACAACGCCGTCATCGCCGGAGGGCGGACGGCCGCGGTCTACGGGACGCTGGAACGCGTCGTGGCGCGCGGCGCGTCCAGCGTCCTCGGCGTCTCACCCGACCTGGAGGAGCGGATGCGCTCCCTGGGCGCCCGGTCGGTCGGGCACGCGATCGTCCCGGCGCCCGCGCCGCAGGCCCCGCCGGGCCCGGCGGTCCGCGCCGACCTGCGCGCCGAGCTGGGCGTGGGGGAGCGGCCGGTGGTCATCACGGTGGGCCGGCTCGCCGACCAGAAGGGCCTGCCGACGCTGTTGGACGCCGCGCGGGACTGGGCCGGGCGCACCCCGCCGCCGCTCGTCGCGATCGTCGGGGACGGCCCGCTGGAGGACGAGCTGCGCGCCCGGATCGACGCCGAGGAACTGCCGGTCCGGCTGCTCGGGCGGCGCTCCGACGTCCCCGGGCTGCTGGCCGCGTCCGACGTGGCGGTCGTGCCCAGCGTGTGGGAGGGGCAGCCGCTGAGCGTCCAGGAGATCCTGCGGGCGGGGCTGCCGCTCGTCGCCACCCGCGTCGGCGGGATCCCCGGCATGGTCGGCGCGGGCGGGCGGACGCCGGACGGCGGCTCCGCCGGCGCCGGGGACGGCGGCGGTCCGCTGCTGCACGGCCCCGAGAGCGAGGCGGCGCTGCTGGTTCCCCCGGGCGACGCCGGAGCGCTGGAACGCGCGGTGAGCCGCGTCCTGGACGACCCCGCGCTCGCCGCGCGGCTGGGGTCGGCGGCCGCGCAGCGGTCGGCCATGCTGCCGGACGAGAGCGACGCCGTCGACCAGCTCGCCGAGCTGTACCGGGAGCTGATGGGCCCCCGCCGCTGACCCGGAGGGCGGGTGACGTGACTTAGACGCCGTCCCCTCGCGGTCCGGTTCGGAAATGCGCCGAAAAAGTTCGGACGCGAGGGAACCGCCCTGGTGGGGCTCGCGTTGAAGGAGGAGTGGAGGGGAGTATCCCCGCGCACGGTTCCCGTCAATACGGTCGGTCCAATGCTGGCCCGGGGCCGCGGTCCTGGTTCGTCGTCCAGGGCGGGAGAGACCTCCAGCGCTCTTTCGTGTCCGCTGGAGGTACACGTTGTCCGTCTCCCCCTTGGTGTGGGCCCTGACCATCGCAGGGATCCTCGCCATCATCGCCACCGACCTCTTCCTGATCCACAGGAACGACACGCGGGAGTTCACCACCCGGCGGGCCGCGTTCTGGTCGACGATCTACATCGGTCTCGCCGTGGCCTTCGGCATCGGCGTCTGGGTCTTCTCCGGCGCCCGGTACGCCGGTGAGTACTTCGGCGGCTTCGTCACCGAGAAGAGCCTCAGCGTCGACAACCTCTTCGTGTTCATGGTGATCCTGACCCGGTTCGCCGTGCCGAAGGTCGCCCAGCACACGGTGCTGATGGCGGGCATCGTCATCGCGCTGGTGCTGCGCGGCATCTTCATCGCGGTCGGCGCCGCGGCGATCTCGACGTTCACGTGGGTCTTCTTCATCTTCGGCGTGTTCCTCCTCTGGACGGCGTACGGGATGGTCCGCAGCGGCGACGACGACGAGGTCAACGAGAACGCCCTCCTGCGGTGGTCCAAGCGTGTGATCCCGACGGCCGAGGAGTACGACGGCAGCAGGTTCATGACGCGGCAGAACGGCGTCCGCATGCTCACCCCGCTGGCCATCGTCATGATCGCCATCGGGTCCACCGACGTGCTGTTCGCGGTGGACTCCATCCCGGCGATCTTCGGGCTGACGACCGAGCCGTACCTGGTCTTCACCGCCAACGCGTTCGCGCTGATGGGGCTCGTCCAGCTGTACTTCCTGCTCGGCGGCCTCACCGACCGGCTCGTCTACCTCTCGCACGGGCTGGCGTTCATCCTCGGCTTCATCGGGGTCAAGCTGATCCTCCACGCGCTGCACGAGTACGGTGCGGCGTGGGCGCCCGAGGTGCCGATCTGGCTGTCCCTGTCGGTGATCGCCGGAACCCTCGTCGCGACCACGGTCGCCAGCCTGGCCGTCGGCCGCAAGCCCGATGACCAGGGATCGGGCGAGCCGCTCAAGGAAGTCGCCGAGGACGGGCCGGTCGGCGAGGCGGACGCCGCGGCGACACGCGAAGGCTGAGTGCCGGGCCACTGCACCACAGCACCGAATCCTGTTCTAGAATCGCTGTCAAAAGCGGCTGAGAGAGGGTTCACGCATGGCCATCGGGCTGACCGAGGAGCACGAGGCGCTCGCCGATTCGGTGCGCGGCTTCGCCGAGCGCAACATTCCGGTGACGGCCCTCCGGGCCGCGCTGGAGGCGGACGAGGAGACCAGGCCCGGGTTCTGGCCGGCCCTGGCCGAGCAGGGCCTGCTCGGCCTGCACCTGGACGAGGAGCACGGCGGCCAGGGCTACGGCCTCCTGGAGCTGGCGGTCGTGCTGGAGGAACTGGGCCGCGCCGCCGCGCCCGGCCCGTTCCTGCCGACCGTGTTCGCGAGCGCCGTCGTCGACGCGTCCAGCAACGCCAAGGTGCGGGCGGAGCTGCTGCCCGGCCTGGCCGACGGGTCCCGGACGGGCGCCGTCGCGCTGGACGGGGAGCTGACCGGCCGCCGCGACGGCGACTCCCTCGTCGTCTCCGGGAAGTCCGCGACGGTCCTCGGCGCCACGCTCGCCGACGTGATCGTCCTGCCGGTCGCCGACGGCTCCGGCGAGCAGTGGGTCGCGGTCGACGCCGCCGACGTCACGATCACCCCGGTCGAGAGCCTGGACAAGGTCCGCCGCGTCGCCTCCGTGGAGGTGACCGGCCTCGCCGTCGCCGCCGACCGCGTCCTGGACGGCCTCACCGCCGGGCGCGTCAAGGACCTCGCCGCGGCGCTCTTCGGCGCCGAGGCGGCCGGCCTCGCCGGCTGGCTGGTGACGACCGCCGCCGAGTACGCCAAGGTCCGCGAGCAGTTCGGCCGCCCGATCGGGCAGTTCCAGGGCGTCAAGCACAAGGCCGCGGGCAGCCTCATCGCGCTGGAGCAGGCCCGCGCCGCCGCCTGGGACGCCTCCCGCGCCCTGGACGAGGGCACGGAGGAGGCAGGGTTCGCCGCCGCGGTCTCGGCCGTCATCGCGCTGGACGCGGGCGTGCAGACCGCCCGCGACGCCATCCAGATCCTCGGCGGCATCGGCTTCACCTGGGAGCACGACGCCCACGTCTACCTGCGCCGCGCCCTGACGCTGCGGTCGCTGCTCGGCCCGGCCAAGGAGTGGGCGGCCAAGGTCGCCGCGCTCGCGCTGGACGGCCGCCGCCGCGAGGTCGTGCTGGAACTGGACGAGGCCGCCCAGCCGCTCCGCGAGCGGATCCGCGCCGAGGTCGCCGAGCTGGCCGCCGTCGAGGACAAGGACGAGCTGCTCGCGAGGCTGGGCGACGAGGGCTGGAGCGTCCCGCACTTCCCGAAGCCGTGGGGCCGCGAGGCCGGGCCGGTCGAGCAGGTCCTCATCCAGCAGGAGCTGAAGGCCGCCAAGGTCAAGACGCCGACCCTGGGCATCGGCGCCTGGCTGGTGCCGTCCCTCGTCCGGTACGCCACCGACGAGCAGAAGGAGAAGTTCCTCCGGCCGACGCTGCGCGGGCAGATCGTGTGGTGCCAGCTGTTCTCCGAGCCGGGCGCCGGCTCCGACCTGGCGTCGCTGTCGATGAAGGCCGAGCGGGTCGAGGGCGGCTGGAAGCTCACCGGCCAGAAGATCTGGACGTCGCTCGCGCACTACGCCCAGTGGGGCTTCTGCATCGCCCGCACCGACCCCGACGCGGCCAAGCACGACGGGATCACCTACTTCCTGGTGGACATGAAGTCCGAGGGCGTGGACGTGCGGCCCCTCAAGGAGCTGACCGGCGAGGCCATCTTCAACGAGGTGTTCCTGGACGGCGTGTTCGTCCCCGACGACCGTGTGGTCGGCGAGGTGGACAAGGGCTGGCAGGTCACGCGCAACACGCTGTCCAACGAGCGGGTGTCGCTGTCGACCGGCGGCGGCCTCGGCATGGGCGTCCCCGAGCTGCTGAAGTTCTTCAAGGGACGGGACCTGGACGCGATCGCGGCCGCCGAGGTCGGCGAGCTCGTCGCGCGGGGCCAGTCGATCGACCTGCTCGGCCTGCGCACCACCCTCAAGCAGCTGAACGGCGTGGAGCCGGGCGCGGAGGCCAGCGTCCGCAAGCTCCTCGGCGTCCAGTTCAACCAGAACGTCGCCGACTACTGCTGGGCGGCGCAGGGCACCGTGGCGGTCACCGAGGTGCCCATGGCCGAGAGCGGCATCGTCGCGCGCGCCATGCTGTTCAGCCGGGCGATGACGATCTACGGCGGCACCACCGAGGTGCAGCTCAACATCATCGGCGAGCGCCTGCTCGGCCTTCCCCGCGACCCCGAACCCGGTAAGTGAGGGCTAGCGAGGACGGAAGGTGTAGGTGACGTTGATGAGCACGATCCCGGCCATGACGACGACCAGCCCCGGGAGGCCGGCGTTGACGACCCCGATCGCGCTCAGCGGGATCGCGGCCAGCAGCGACAGCACCGCCATGGCCAGGCCGTGATAGCGGTCGCCGCGCCCCGGCTCCCGGGCCCGGACGGCCCGGGGCCGGGGCGCGGCGCCGGAGCGCGCTTCGAGGGTCTCCTGGATGCGGTCGACGACCGTCTCGATGAAGGCGTCGTCGTACTCGGGCCCCAGCTCGTGCCGGGCCGCCATCGCCGCCGTGAGGTCGTCGCGGGGAAGTCGTGGGGTCGTCATGGTTCGGTTATAGGCAACGGCGCCCGCCGTCCGCCTCACCCGGCGGGACGAACCGCCGCGTACCCCGCAGGTCTCGGCCGGGACGGGGACGGGGACGGAGGCGCCGGTAAACTGCCGCTCCACCCCAGATCGTCCCGGAGGTCTACGTGAGAGCCAGCGCCCTCGTAGTCAGCGCGGCCGCCGCCGCGCTCGCCCTCACCGGCTGCGGCGGTGGTGAGGGCGACCAGGCGGGCGCGGGCGCCTCGTCGGCTCCGCCCACCACGCTCGCGCCGCTCCCGGTGGTGAAGCCCTCCGACATGAAGCCGCTCGTCGGGCGGTGGGTCGGCGCCGCCGGAGACCACTTCCAGTTCGCGGCGGACGGCAGGGGCGTGTGGATGAGGCAGAAGCAGAAACTCTGGAGCGGGACGGTCGTCCCCGAGGGCGGGGGCAAGTACCGCTTCTCCTGGAAGGGCGGCGACCCGCAGACCGCGTCCTACTGGGGCGTCGCCCTCAACGAGGGCGGGAAATCGCTCGTGTTCGCGGGGACCAACCAGACCTACGAGAAGGCCGCCGCGACCAAGCGCGGCGCACAGAGGGGCAGTGGATGACCGAGACCCTGGACGGGGCCTTCACGTCGCCCGCCGACGTGGACGGCAGGCTGGCGGAGGTCCGCTACCTCGCCGACGAGTCGATCGCCACGACCGTCTACCTCGCGCAGACGCTCGGCAAGCCGCTGCTCGTCGAGGGCCCCGCCGGGGTCGGGAAGACCGAGCTGGCCAAGGCCGTCGCCGCGGCGACCGGCGCCGAGCTCATCCGGCTCCAGTGCTACGAGGGACTGGACGAGGCCCGTGCCCTGTACGAGTTCAACTACAAGAAGCAGCTCCTCGCCATCCAGGCGGCGTCCTCCGACCGGGCCTGGCAGGAGACCCACGACGACATCTTCTCCGAGGAGTTCCTCCTGGAGCGGCCGCTGCTGGCGGCCATCCGGCGCACCGGACCGACCGTCCTGCTGATCGACGAGGCGGACAAGGCCGACGTCGAGGTGGAGGGCATGCTGCTGGAGGTCCTGTCGGACTTCCAGATCACGATCCCCGAGCTGGGCACCGTCGGCGCCGTCCGCCGCCCGTTCGTGCTGATCACCTCCAACGCGGCGCGGGAGCTGTCGGAGGCGCTCAAGCGCCGCTGCCTCTACCTGCACCTCAACTACCCGGCGCCCGAACGGGAACGTGACATCGTCCTCGCGCAGGTGCCCGGGATCGAGGCGGAGCTGGCCGAGCAGCTCGTCCGCACCGTCGGCACGCTGCGCGACCTGGAGATCAAGAAGGCCCCGTCGATCGCCGAGACCGTCGACTGGGCGCGCACCCTGCTCGCCCTCGGCCTGGACGATCTGGACGAGGCCGCCGTCGCGCGCACCCTCGGCGTCGTCCTCAAGCACGTCACCGACCAGGAACGCGCCGCCAAGGAACTCGGCCTGCGGCCCTGACCCCGGGACTCATCGACATGGCCTCTCTCATCGACCGTCACACCGGGTTCGTCGCGGAGCTGCGCCGGGCCGGGCTGCCGGTGTCGGTCGCCGAGGGCCTGGACGCGGTCCGCGCCATGCAGGCCGTCGACCTCCTGGACCGCGAGTCGCTGCGCGCCGCCTACGCGGCGACGCTCGTCAAGCGTCCCCAGCACCGCACCACCTTCGACACGCTCTTCGACCTGTGGTTCCCCGCCGCGGTCGGGGACGGCGCCGGAGCCCGCCCGGACCCGGACCGCCCCGCCCGGACGACGGACGACGACGGGCGTCCCGTGGAGCCCGCGCTCGACCCGCAGGTGCAGGCCCGCCGCGGCGAGCTGGCCGAACTCCTGCTGTCCGGGGACGACGCCGGGCTGCGGCAGTTCGCCCGCATGGCCGTCGCCGAGTACGGCCAGACGCCGGGCCAGGAGTCGTGGTTCTCCTTCGGCGTCCTGCGCGCCATGTCGCCCGACACGCTCATGGCCCGGCTGCTCAACGCCGTCCTGGCCGGGCAGGAACGCGGCGGCATGGCAGAGCGGGTCGCCCGCCGCACGTTCCGCGACCGCATCGCCCGGTTCGAGGACCTGGTCGCCGGCGAGGTGCGGCGCCGCATCGCCGAGGACACCGGCGTCGAGCGCACCGCCCGCATCGCCGTCCGCCCGCCGCTGGAACGGCTCGACTTCGCCGGCGCGAACCGCGCGGAGATGGCCGCGCTGCGCCGCGAGGTGTATCCGCTGGCGCGCAAGCTCGCGGCGCGGCTCGTCCAGAAGCAGCGGCGGGGCAGGCGCGGCCGGCTGGACTTCCGCCGGACGGTCCGCGCGTCGCTCGCCAGCGGCGGGGTGCCGCTCACCACCCACCACCGGCCGCGCCGCCCGCACAAGCCCGAGCTGGTCGTCCTGTGCGACGCCAGCGACTCGGTGTCGGCGTTCGCGCACTTCACGCTGCTGCTGACGTTCGCGCTGCGGGAGCAGTTCAGCAAGGTCCGCGCGTTCGCGTTCATCGACGCCACCGACGAGATCACCCGGTTCTTCGCGCCGGGCGCGGACGTCACGGACGCGATGACCCGCCTGGCCGCCGAGGCCGACCTCGTCTGGATCACCGGCCGCTCCGACTACGGCCACGCCATCAAGGTGTTCGACGACCGGTACCGCGACGCCATCACGCCCAAGACGTCGCTGCTGATCCTCGGCGACGCGCGCTCCAACTACGGCGGGCTGTCGCTGCCGATCCTGCGCTCGATGGCCGGCCGCGCCCGGCACGCGTACTGGCTCAACCCCGAACCGCGCGGCCAGTGGGACACCGGCGACTCCGCGGCGTCCCGCTACGGCGAGCTCGTCCCCATGTACGAGTGCCGCAACCTGACCCAGCTCGCCGCCTTCATCGAGGAACTCACCTGACGCGGATCACGAGCGCGAGGACGGCTCCGGCCGAGGCGATGACGGCGGACACGAACATCGCCACGTTGGTGCCGTGGGCGAGTTCGGCCACGCCGGTGCCCGAACCGGTGGCGATGGCGCCCACGATCGCGACGCCCACCGACGCGCCGACGTAGCGGGCGGTGTTGTTGGCGCCCGTCCCCATGCTCGCGCGGTCGGCGGGGACGCTGTCCACGGCCAGCCTGGCGAGCATCGCGTTGGAGAGGCCGCCGCCCAGCCCGGCCACGATCAGCCCGGGGACGAGCCGTCCCCAGTGGTCCTGCGGGGCCATCCCGAGCATCGCGAACTGCCCGGCGGCGCAGAGCGCGAGCCCGGCGCCGAGCAGCCGCCCGGCGGGGAACCGGGCGGGCAGGCGGCGGGCCTGCAGCGCGGCGAGGAACGACAGCCCCGACCAGAACACCAGGACCAGCGCCGCCACGAGCGGGGATATGTCCATGACCAGGGTCATCATGGTCGGCAGGTAGCTCATGATCCCGATCACGCCGAGCCCGGTGACCATCGCCCCCGAGATCGACAGCAGGAACGCGGGCCGCCGCAGCAGCCCGAGGTCGAGCATGGGCTCCCGGCGCCGCGCTTCGATCACGGCGAACGCCGCGAGCAGCACGGCCGCCGCCGCGAACAGCGCCGGGACCGCCGGGCGCGTCCAGCCCAGCCGGCCCCAGGTGATCGCCGTGACCAGCGCGCCCACGCCCAGGCACATGGTGAGCAGGCCGGGCAGGTCCAGTCCGCGCGGCCGGTCGGCGCGGGACTCCTCCAGCCGGAGGGCCACCGCTCCGAGCAGCGCCGAGGCCAGCGCCGCCGCCCAGTACCAGAGCCGCCAGTCGCCGGCCTCGGCGAGACCGGCGGAGGCGATCGGGCCGAGCGCGATGCCGAGGCCGAGCATCGCCCCCCAGACCCCGGTGGCGTGCGCCCGGCCCGGCCCGGGCGCGAACGAGGCGGCGATGATGCCGAGCCCGGTCGCCAGGAGCGCCGCGCTCGCGGCTCCCTGCACGATCCGCCCGGCGACGAAGACCGCCGCGTTGGGCGCCACGGCGCAGGCGACGCTGGACGCGGCGAGCGTCGCGGCGCCGATCAGGAACACGCGCCGCCGTCCGTGGTCGTCGGCGAGGCTGCCGACGGCGAGCAGCGCCGCCGCGAGACCGAGGCTGATGGAGCTCATCAGCCAGATCTGTGCCGTCGCGTCCGCGTGCAGGCCCCGCGCCGTGTCGGTCAGCGCCGCCATAGGCGCCGTGTAGTTCATGAGCGCCAGCAGCGTCGCGGCGGCGGGGACAGCCAGCGCCGCCGCGGGACCGGGCGTGCGGCGCGGGGCGCGGGAGGCCGCCACGGACGTCATGGGCTCTCCCGGGGGTGCCGATCAGTGGGTTCAGTGAATGAACCCACCGCGCCGCCGGGAACTTCCCGCACTTGCGGCCAGATTCCGGGCGTCGGGCGGTTTAGGTGGATTTGACCGGATAATCTGCACGCTCATGGAGACCGACACGGCGGAGCCTGCGCCACGGCCCAGGCGGATCCTGTTCGGCCCCCTGTGGCGGTTCGTCGACGGCGGCCCGGACGACACCCGGGAACGGATCGCCCGCCGCGCCCGCATCCTGGTGACGATCGCGACCGGGCTCGCCAACCTCGTCGGCGCGCTGGTCGTGCTCGCCTTCGCGGTGCTCATGCCCGACCCGGTCGGCGACGTCTCCCATCGGCTGCAGTTGTTCAACCTGATCGTCTTCATCGCCTACGTCGCCGCCGCGATGCCCGTCGGCCTCGTGCTCGGCGAACGCTTCTTCCGCCGCGTCCACCGCCTGGTCGAACGGCACGAGGAGCCCGACCGGCACGAGCGCTCCCTGCTGCTGTACGGCCCGCTGCGCCTGATGGCCCTGCACCTGAGCCTGTGGGGCATCGGAACGGTCGGCTGGGTGATCATCAACGCGCCGTTCTCCGGGCTGCTCGCCGTCAAGCTCGGCCTCACCAGCCTGCTCGGCGGCCTGACCACCTGCACCGTCGTGTACCTGCTGAGCGAGCGGCTGCTCCGCCGCGCGGTGACCACGGCGCTGCGCAGCGAGATGCCGCGCCGCACCGGCCTGCCGGGCGTCGTCGCGCGCTCGGTCCTCGCCTGGGGGCTCGGCACCGCCGTCCCGATCCTCGGGCTGATCACGCTGGCGGTCGGCTCGTTCCTCATCGCCAGGATCACCGTGCGGGACTTCGCGCTCGCCGTGCTCGCCCTCGGCGGGATCGCGCTCGTCGTCGGGCTCGGCGTCACCTACGGCGCCGCCCGCGCGATCTCCGACCCGGTCGAGTCCGTGCGGCTCGGCCTGGCCAAGGTGGAACGCGGCGACCTGGACGTCGAGGTGCCCGTCTACGACGCCAGCGAGGTCGGCCTGCTGCAGGCCGGGTTCAACCACATGGCCGCCGGGCTGCGCGAGCACGAACGGCTCCAGGACCTGTTCGGCCGGCAGGTCGGCGAGGACGCGGCGCGCGTCGCCGTCGAGCGCGGCGTCGACCTCGGCGGCGAACTCCGCGAGGTCGCGGTGATCTTCGTGGACATCATCGGCTCCACCCGGCTCGCCGCCGGCCACCCCCCCGCCGAGGTCGTCCGGCTGCTCAACGACTTCTTCGCCGTGGTCGTCGAGGTGGTCGGCGCGCACGGCGGCTGGATCAACAAGTTCGAGGGCGACGCCGCGCTCGCGATCTTCGGCGCGCCCCTCGACCTGGACGGCGCCCCCGGCCGCGCCCTCGCCGCGTCCCGCGAGCTGGCCCGCCGCCTGCGCTCCGACATCCCCGGCCTGGAGGCGGCCGTCGGCGTCTCCGCGGGCGAGGCCGTCGCCGGGCACATCGGCGCCGAGGAACGCTTCGAGTACACCGTGATCGGCGACCCGGTGAACGAGGCGGCCCGCCTCACCGACCTCGCCAAGAGCATCCCGGAACGCGTCTACGCGGCGGGCTCCCTCGTCGCCCGCGCCGACCCGGGCGAGGCGGCGCACTGGTCGCTGGGCGAGGAGACCGTCCTGCGCGGCCGCACCCGCGCGACCAGGCTCGCCACGCCCCGCCCGGCCGGACGCGTCCCGTCCTGACGTCAGGGGCTCGGCGGCTCGGTGGGTCGGCGGCTCAGTGGCCGCGGGCGATCCACTCGTCCAGATGCGGCGCCTCGCCGCCGATGGTGGTGGAGTCGCCGTGGCCGGTCCGCACCGCAGTCTCCGCGGGCAGCGTCAGCAGCCGCTCCCGGATCGAGGTGATGATCGTCGGGAAGTCGGAGAACGACCGACCCGTCGCGCCCGGCCCGCCGTTGAACAGCGTGTCGCCGGAGAACACCGTGCCCAGCGCCGGCGCGTGCAGGCACACCGCGCCGGGGCTGTGCCCGGGAGTGTGCAGGACGGTGAGATCGGTCCCCGCGACCGTGATGACCTGCCCGTCGGCCAGATCGCCATCGGGGCTCGTGTCCGGATGCTTCTGCTTCCACAGCATCAGGTCGTCCGGATGCAGCAGGACGGGCGCGCCGGTGCGGGCCTTCAGCGCGGGCGCGGCGTCGATGTGGTCGTCGTGGCCGTGCGTGGACACGATGGCCACCAGCCGCCGGCCGCCGAGCGCCTCCGCGATCGCGCCGGCGTCGTGCGCGGCGTCGATGACGATCGCCTCGCTGTCGTCGCCGACGATCCAGACGTTGTTGTCGACCTCCCACGTGCCGCCGTCCAGCGAGAACGTCCCGGACGTGACGATGTGGCCGATGCTCGCCGCCATCAGAGCATCACCACCGAGCGCAGCACGTCGCCGTGGTGCATCTTCTCGAACGCGGCCTCGACGCCGTCCAGCTCGATCGTCTCGGACACGAACGCGTCCAGGTCAAGGCGCCCCTGCGAATAGAGGTCGATGAGCATCGGGAAGTCCCGTGAGGGCAGGCAGTCGCCGTACCACGACGACTTCAGCGACCCGCCCCGCCCGAACACGTCCAGCAGCGGAAGCTCCAGCTTCATCTCCGGGGTCGGCACCCCGACCAGCACCACCGTCCCGGCGAGATCCCGGGCGTAGAACGCCTGCTCGTAGGTCTCCGGGCGGCCGACCGCTTCGATGACGACGTCCGCGCCGAACCCGCCCGTCAGCTCCCGCACCGCCTCGACGACGTCCCTGTCCCCGCCGTTGACGGTGTGGGTCGCGCCCAGCGCGGACGCCGTGGTCAGCTTCCGCTCGTCCAGATCGACCGCGATGATCGTCGCCGCGCCCGCCAGCCGCGCCCCGAGCACCGACGCCGCGCCGACGCCGCCGCACCCGATCACCGCGACCGAGTCGCCCCGGCCGACCCCGCCGGTGTTGATCGCCGCGCCGATCCCCGCCATCACGCCGCATCCCAGCAGCCCCGCGACCTCGGGCCGCACCGCGTCGACCTTGGTGCACTGCCCCGCGGCCACCAGCGTCTTGTCGGCGAACGCGCCGATGCCCAGCGCGGGCGACAGCTCGGTGCCGTCCTCAAGCGTCATCTTCTGCGCGGCGTTGTGCGTGTCGAAGCAGTACCAGGGCCGTCCGCGCAGGCAGGCCCGGCACTGGCCGCACACCGCCCGCCAGTTCAGGATCACGAAGTCGCCCGGCGCGACCTCCGTCACCCCGTCGCCCACCGTCTCGACCACCCCGGCGGCCTCATGCCCGAGCAGGAACGGGAACTCGTCGTTGATCCCGCCCTCGCGGTAGTGCAGGTCGGTGTGGCAGACCCCGCACGCCTGGACCCGGACGACCGCCTCTCCGGGCCCCGGATCCGGAACGAGGATCGTCTCGATCCGCACCGGCTGCCCCTTGCCCGGTGCGATGACCCCGCGTACCTGCTGCGCCATGCTGCCGCCTCTCATCGTCGATCTTCTTCCGACCCTATTACCTCCCCACCGGCACACCGTCTCGACCGAACGGAAGGCCCCCGCAGGTACCGGGTCCAAGATCACCGATCGGCGTGATGCGCGTCCGGCGGGCCGCGCCGGAGGCTGGAGCCCACCCGAAAGAAGGAGTCCGCCATGAGGCGTCCCACGTCCCGCCTGACCGCCGGCCTCGCGGCCGCCGCCGTCTGCGCCGCGATCACCGCCGGAACCGCGCCGGCCCTCGCGGGCGACGGCACCGGGGACCGGCCCGCCCGCACGCACGACCACATGGCGAGGGGACGCCTGGTCTCCGCCACCCACCTCGGCACCATGACCGCCGGCCAGGTGCGGACGTGGCTGGCGAGCGAGGAGTTCGACGCCGCCTCCGTCCGGTACGGCGTCGACACCTACCGCCTCGTCTACCGGACGATCGACCCGCGCGGCCGCTCGACCACCGCCAGCGGCCTCCTCGTCCTGCCCCGCAACAACGACCGGTGGCTCCGTACCGTCTCGTACACGCACGGCACGACGAGCTACAAGCCCGACGCCCCCTCGATCGCCGACGGCGTCTGGGACCGCGGCCCGGCCGTCACCTACGCCGCCGCGGGCTTCGCCGCCGTCGCCCCCGACTACCTCGGGCTGGGCGAGGGGCCTGGTGTCCACCCGTGGAAGCACGTCCCGTCCGAGACCTCCGCGTCCCTCGACATGCTCCGCGCCGCGCGGCAGTTCGTCCCGTGGAAGGGCCGCTTCCTGGACGGCCAGGTCCTGGCGACCGGGTTCTCCCAGGGCGCGTCATCGGCGCTCGGCCTGGCCCGGGCCCTCCAGGACCGCGCCGACCCGCACTTCCGCATCCGCGCGGTCGCCCCGATCGCCGGCGCCTACGACTTCCGGGGCGCCGAACTGCCCGCCCTGCTGAACGGCGACCTCGACCCGAAGATGTCCGTCGCCTACGCCGCCTACCTGCTCACGTCCTGGAACCGCGTCCACGGCGGCATCTACGAGGACCCCTCGGAAGTGTTCGAGGACGAGTACGCGAGCGACGTCGAGAAGTACTTCGACGGCACGACCCCCGGCCCGGACATGCTGAAGGGGCTTCCGGGAACGCTCGGCGAACTGCTCAAGCCGCGCGGCTTCGAGGTCCTGCGCCACCCGTCCGGCGCCTTCGCCGAGGCCCTGCGCGTCGACGCGGAGGTCTGCACGGCCTGGACCCCGCGCGTCCCCGTCCACCTCTACAAGATCAGCGACGACGAGCAGGCCACGACCCTCAACACCGACCACTGCGCCGCGGCCTTCCGCGCCCGCGGCGTCCACACCCCGGTCATCGACGTGGGCGACAAGCTCTACGGCGGCTCCCGCCACCTGGGCGCCAACCTCGCCGGCACCGCCCAGACCGTCCGCTGGTTCACCGCCCTCAGCTGAACCGAGAGCGTCAAGGCCGCCTGACGCGGGTCAGGTGAAGTGGATCGCCTGGAGCTTGTCCGCGGTGTCGCGGTCAAGGATCGTGACGCCGGTCGCGGGCGGGATGGGGCCGCCGCCGCGGGCGCGGGCGATGAGGGGGCGCCAGCGGCGGCAGTGGCGGGCGAAGGTGATGGGGGTGACGACGCGGCCGCGCGTGAACTGGCCGGCGCGGGCCGTCCTGGGATCGACGTCGATGAGGATCAGGTGCAGGTGATTGCCGCGGTGGCGCGCCATCCACGCGAAGAGGTGCAGGATGTGCGGCCAGGTGCCGCGGGTGTGGGCGACGACGCCGCGGCCGGTGAGGATCGCGCGGCCGATCCGCCACACGTGGGTGGCGTGGACGAGCGGCGTGCGCAGCCGGACCGGGCAGAGCCGCAGGGAGCGCGCCCACCGGTTGCGGGACTGGCCGGAGTCGATGACGAGGACGTCTCCGGCGGGCACCGGCGCCGTCTCGTCACCGTGCAGCCCGTACAGGCGGTTCAGCAGGGTGCTCTTGCCGGCTCCTGGAAGGCCGGCTACGAGCACCAGAGAACCCGCTGGATAACGCAGGGTGGGTCCCGGATCCACTTCCTGGACTTCGTGGATGGTCGTCTCCTGGTCTCGGCCCGAAATGTGGTTGGAGCAACGAACGCCCACAACCGCTTGTTCCGCCGGGAGACCGGAAGATCACCAGCCGCGGTCCCGCCATTCGGGCAGCCCGGGACGTTCGCGTCCCAGCGTCGAATCCTTGCCGTGGCCCGGGTAGAACCAGGTGGCGTCCGGGAGTCGGTCGAAAACGCGTTCCTCGACGTCGGAGAGCAGCTGCTTGAAGCGAGTCGGGTCGCCCCAGGTGTTGCCGACGCCGCCGGGGAACAGGCTGTCGCCGGTGAACAGATGCGGGCGGTCGCTCAGTTCGCCGCCCGCTTCGTACAGTAGCGCGATCGAGCCGGGCGTGTGGCCGCGTAGGTGAATGACGTCCAGGGTCGCGTCCCCCACCCGGACGGTGTCGCCCTGCTCGACGGGCTCGGCGACCGGCTCGGGCAGCGCCTCGGCGTCGCGGGGGTGCGCCGCGACCGGGGCGCCGGTGGCGCGGGCCACCTCGCTCAGCGCCATCCAGTGGTCCTGGTGGCGGTGCGTGGTGACGATGCGGGCCAGGGGGCCGTCGCCGATCAGCTCCAGGAGCCGGGGCGCCTCGTTGGCCGCGTCGATGAGCAGCTGCTCGCCGGTGGCGGTGCAGCGCAGCACGTAGGCGTTGTTGTCGTAGGGCCCGACCGACACCTTCGTGACGGTCAGGCCGGGCAGTTCCCGGACGTCGGGACGACCGCCGGTCTCGACGTTTCCCGTGTAGGTCATGCGTCCTCCCGCCGATGGTGCAAGTAGGTGGTGCACGTAGATGGTGCACCGGGTGGTGCGAAGACTCCATCCTCCATCATCGGCGCCCGGGATCGCCCCCGCCCCGGCCCGTGGCGCGGATGAGTCACCAGACGCAGTCGAACCGTGCGCTCACGGACGGAAATCTCCGTCTTGCCAGCGCACCATGGGAAATGGAAGATCAGGATCGAACCCGTGAGGACGGTGAAGCGTTGATTACCGCATTCCGTCCCGGACCGGACAGGGAGAAGCCCGAGGACCTCCTCGGGCACGCCTGCACGCTGGTCCGGCTGTGCGGCCGGGACTCCGCCATCGCCGCGGTGTTCCTCGCCCTCGTGCTCGTCGGCACCGTGACCCGGCTCGCGGCCGGCATGCCCGGCCTCGCCGCGCTGGCGCTGCTGCCCGTGCTGGCCGGCTCCTTCGCGATCTCGGCCGCCTACGCGGTCCGGTCGCGCCGGACGCTGGTGTCGGTGCTCGCCGAGGTGCGCGGCCGGACCGGCTCGCCGGTCGACCCGGGCGTGCCGTGGACGCCCTTCGGATCGGCGGTCGCGCTGGACGACCGGATCCGCGACGTGGAGCTGCGGCGGCTGCTGTCGGCGGCGCACCGCTGCGGCGAACTCTCCTGGCAGGCCGTCGCGTGGGCGGCGACGACCTCGGTGCTGTTCCTCTTCTGGACGCTGGCGGCGGCGATGACTGGAGGCTGACCGGATTGATCGACGATGCGCCCGACGGCGGGACGACCCCCCACACCCCTCTGGGCGTCCGGCCGGGAAGCTTCTGGGAACGGCTGGAACCCTCCGACCGGCAGGCCCTGCGCGCCATGGGACGGCGCACCGACATCCCGCCGGGCGGGATGCTGTGCCATCAGGGGTCGATCGCGCCGGCGGTGTACGTGGTGTTCAAGGCGTCCCCCCGCGCGGCCAGCAACGCGGTGGCCAAGGAGTTCGTGGACTCCAGCGAGGGCGACGAGTCGATCATCGATCTGTTCGGGGCGGGGGACCTGGTGGGGGTCCTGGGCCCGTGGGGGCATCCGCAGCGCGGCAGCGTCGCCGCGCTGGACCATGTCGCGGCGCTGCGGGTGGACCGCCGCAAGTTCCGCAGCCTGCTGGCGGCCAGCCCGCAGGTCGCCGAGGCGATGATGCACGCGATCTCGCAGACCGTCACGTTCGGCGGCCGCCGGCACGCGGTGCGGGCGGCCGACCATCCGCAGCGGCTCGCCTACCACCTGCTGGAACTGGCCCACCGGTTCGGTGAGCCCGCCCCCGGGCAGGGGACGCGGATCCCGCTGAAGCTCAGCCAGGCGGAGCTGGCGAACTGGGCGGGCATCTCCCGCGAGACCCTGGTGCGGTGGTTCCGGCTGTGGCGGTCCAGGGGCATCCTGGACAGCAGGCCGCGCCCGCTGATCGTGCTGGACACCGAGCGGCTGCGCCGGGCCGCGAGCCCGTGGGGCGACGAGTGGCCGTCCGCCGGCCAGCAGCCGGCGCGGCGGGCCGAAACCGAGGGGGACGCCGGGATCGCGGCGCCCGAGCCGGTGCGGCTCGGCGCGGGCACGCCGCCGCAGGTGCGGCTGCCCGCGGACAACCCCTTCTTCGCCGGCCGCACGATCAGCCTCGGCAAGCTGGACATGCTGGTCGGCCAGTCCGAATGGCCGCGCGCCGTGCTCGTGCAGGGGATGGCGGGCGTCGGCAAGACGACGCTGGCGCTGCACTGGGCGCACCGGGTCGTCGACCGGTTCCCCGACGGCGTCCTGTTCGCCGACCTGCGCGGCACCAGGCGCAGCCCCGTCACGCCGGCGGAGGCGATGGGGCAGGTGCTGCGCGCCGCGGGCGTGCCGGGCGACCAGCTCCCGCGCGCCGAGGCGGAACTCGCCGCGCAGTGCCGGTCGATGCTGGCAGGCCGGCGGATGCTGCTGATCCTCGACAACGCGTCCCGGCCGGAGCAGATCAGGCCGCTGCTGGCCGCGGCGACGTCCGGGCTGGTGATCGTGACGAGCCGGCGGCGGCTGCCCGCGCTGCTGGAGGGCGCCGACATCCGGACGCTGGAACTGCAGGAGATGGCCTCGCAGGAGGCGGTGGACCTCATCTCGAACGTCCTCGGCCCGGGGGACGCCCGCGTCCGCGAGGAGCACCGGGCGGTCGTGCGGCTGGCCCGCGAATGCGGGCATCTGCCGCTGGCGCTCGGCGTGATGGCGGGGCGGCTGGCCGAGAACCCCGGCGAGTCGGTCGCCGCGACCGTCCGGGAACTGGCGGCGCTGGACGCCGAGGACGCGCCGCCGCCGTACGGACCGGGCCTTTCGGGGGCGGGGCTGAGCGAGGGCGCCTCGCACGGCGCGTCCGGGGCGGGGCTGCAGGCCGTCATGAGCCAGACGTTCGACGTCGCCTACCGGAGCCTGCGCCCCGACCAGCGCGAGGCGTTCCGGAGGCTGGGCCTGGTGGTGGGCCCCGATTTCACGCCCGTCGCCCTCGCGGCCTTGCAGGACCGGACGGTGGACGAGGCGCGCGAGTGCCTGGAGGGCCTGCGGCAGGCCTACCTGGTGCAGGACGTCGGACCGGGCCGCTACCGGATGCACGACCTGCTGCGCGACTTCGCCCGGGAGCGGGGGCTGCGGGAGGACTCCGACGGCGAGCAGCTGGCGGCGCAGCGGCGGCTGCTGGCCGGCTATCTCGCCGAGGCGCGCGAGGCCGGGGCGGCGCTGACCGGGCGGCCCCGGCCCACCGTGCACCGCGGCGAGGCGCCGATCCGCCCGGCGACGGCCGCCGAACGCGCGTCCGGGCTCGGCTGGTTCGAGTCCGAGCGGCGCAACCTCGTCGCCGCCGTCCACCAGGCGGCCCGGCTCGGCCTGCACCGGACGTGCTGGGAGCTGGCCGACGCCCTCTTCGACTTCCAGGAGTTCCGGCGCTACAGCGAGGACAACATCGCCGTCCACCAGGCGGCCCTGCACGCGGCCCGCACCGAGGAGGACTGGGCGGTGGCTGCCGTCATGCTGCACAACCTGGCGATGGCGCACTTCGAGCTGGGCGACTCCGTCCAGGCCATCGGGTACGGGGAGGACGCGCGGCGCGGCTTCCGGGCCGTCGACCCGCCCGACCGGTACGGGGAGGCCCTGACCCTGGCGACCCTCGCCGACGTGTACGTGACGCTCGGCCGCTACCTGACGGCGATCGAGCACGCGGAGCGCTCCCTCGACATCCACGGTGAGCGGGACGGTGGCGGTGACGGGGGAGTCGCCAAGGGACACGACACGCTCGCCCGCGCCCACCTGGGGCTCGCCGGCTACGAGAAGGCACTGGAACACGCCGGGAAGGCGCTGGACATACGGCGCCGGATCGATGACCAGCCGGGCGTGGCCGAGACCCTTCTCACCGTCGCCCAGGTGCACCGGCGGCAGGGCAACGTCCACGAGGCGGTGTCGCACGCGCTGGAGGCCCTCTACATCCGGCAGGAGCAGGCCGACATGCACGGGTCCGCGCAGGCGCTGACGGAGCTGGCGCGGATGAACTCCGTGCTCGGCCTGCGCGACATGGCGCAGCAGGACGCCGAGCAGGCACTGCAGACGTACCGTGCCCTGGGTGCGCGCCACGGGGAGGCGCGCGCGCTCAACACGCTCGGCAGGCTGATGTGCGACGCCACGAGGTTCGCCGAGGCGTTCACCTACTGCGGGCAGGCGCTGCGCCTGCACCGCGACACCAGCAACCGGCACGGCGAGGCCGAGGCGCTCGCGCAGATCGGCATCGTCCACTGGCGGCTCGGACGGTACCGGGAGGCGCGCGAGCACCTGCTGCGGGCGCTGGAGATCCGCCGCGAGATCGGCGACCAGCACGGCGAGGCCCACGACCTGGAGCACCTGTCGGTGGTCATGCGCCGCCTCGGCCGCCACCAGGAGGCGTTCGTCCTCGGCCTGGAGGCCCTGGACCTGTGGCACCGGCTCGGCGCGCAGGGCGGGATGGCCGGCACGCTCGGCAGCCTGGCCCGCACCTACTCCCGGCTCGGGCTGCCCGAGGACGCCGAGCGCGCCGCGCGGCACGCGCTGCGGATCCGCGAGTCCGGCGGCGACTGGTACGGCCTCGGCGTCGGGATGGACACCCTCGCCGCCGTGCTGCGCCGCGCCGGCCGGCCGGAGGAGGCCCTCGAACGCGAGCTGGAGGCGCTGCGGTTCCTCGGCGAGGTCGGCGACCGGCACGGCGAGGGCACCGCCCTGGTCCACCTCGCCGCCATCCACCTGGACCTCGGCCGCGCCGACGACGCCCTGGACACCGGGCGCCGCGCCCACGACCTGGCCGCCGAACTCGGCGACACCCGGGCGCAGGCGTACGCGCTGCACAACATGGCCCGCGCCTGCCAGCTGCTCGGCAAGCACGCCCGCGCGGTCGAGCACGTCAACGCCGAGATCGGCATCCGCCGCGACATGGACGACCAGTCGGGCCTGCGGCGCGCGCTGGAGCTGCTGCGCGAGTCCCACCTCGCGCTCGGCGACCAGGCCGCCGCGGCCGACTGCGTCCGGCGCGTCCGCGCCCTGGACAGCTGGCTTGAAACGGATAGATCTCTCGACATGTGACAAAAGACCTAGTCCATCGGCGCAGCGCCGCGTTCACTGGACCCCAGGCACAAGATCAATGAGGCACCGGAGCGAGAATCACCGTGCCCCGGCCCGGGTTCGGCGGAGGAGGCGAGATGGAGACCGCCCGATTCTGGGACGCGCTGCCCGAACGCGCCCGCGAGGCGCTGCGGCGGACCGGCGCACCGGTGGTGATCAGGCAGGGCGCCTTCCTGATGCGCGAGCACACCCGCGCGTCCCAGGTCTTCGTCCTGCGCGCCGGGGCGGTGAAGGTCTGGGTCGACCGGGACGGCGAGACCGCCATCCTCGACATCCTCGGACCGGGCGACCTCGTCGGGGAACTGGAGGCCGTGGACGGCGGCGTCCGGCACGCCAACGTCGAGGCGCTGACCCGCGTGGAGGCGCTCGTGCTGCCCCGGGGACAGTTCCGGAGCGTCCTGGACGACCACCCCGGCTCGGCCTGGGCGGTCGCCGCCGTCCTCGCCGAACGGCTGCGGGACTCGAACGAACTGCGCGTCGCCCACTTCCCCGACGACCCCGAGCGCCGCCTCGCGAGCAGGCTGCTGCGCCTGGTGGCGCGCTTCGGCTCACCCGTCAAGGAGGAACGCGCGGACGGCGTGACCGAGGCGCCGGACGAGGGCGGCGTCCAGGTCCGGATCCCCGTCACCCAGCAGGACCTCGGGCGCTGGGCCGGGATGGGGCGCCGCAAGGTCGCGCAGATCCTCGCCGCCGAACCCGTCCGCGGCGGCCTCACCGTCACCCGCAGCGCGATCGTCGTCCGCTCGGTGGACGCCCTGCACCGCCTGGCCGGCCACGACGCCGACTGACAGCGTGCGCTGAGTCGCGGATCCCTCAGAAGGCCGCGGGCTGGTGCGGCCAGGGCGGCGGCACGGGCAGCCGGCCGTCCGGGCGGACGCTCACGCCGGCGCCGTCCGTGCGCCCGCTGAGCCAGCCGAGCAGCGCCCGCCCCGACCCGGACGCCTCCGGGCCGCCGGGCGCCCAGCCGAGGTCGGCGGACTCCCCGGAGTCGGTCGCGGTGATCCGGAACCCGGCGAGCTCACCGCGGAGCGTCTCCGGGAGCGCGGCCATGTCCGTCAGCGTGCTGGTCAGGGACCACCGGACATAGGACTCGGGCCAGTCGGCCGGGCCGTACCCGGCGGCGAGGTCGGCGTGATGCGCCTCCACCTCGTTCCACCGGCGGTACAGCGTGTACCAGGCCGGGTGCCGCCAGCCCGTCATCGCCATCACGGGAGCGTTCCACGCGCCCTCGGGCAGGTTCCTCGCCTGCTCGACGAACCGCGCCCCGGTCGCGCGGACGTCCTCGGCCAGCTCCTCGCGGCCCCGTCCGGCGCCCTCCTCCAGCGCGGCGTTACGGGCGTCCAGGCTCGGATACTGCGGGATCTCCACCCCCGTCCGCGCCCATTCGAGCAGGTTCCACAGAGAGTCGGCATTCCTGGCGATATGCGTGGCCACGTGCCCGCGGCTCCACCCGGGCAGGGCCGACGGGGCGCGCAGATCGTGGTCGCTGAGCTGCGACAACGTCCCGATGACGCGCTCCACACCGGAATCCAGCTCATCGATCACTTCTCGCCAGTCCATGACGCGCCTCCCTAGACCCACAGCGCCTTCATCCTTCCGCACCACCTCCTCCCATGCCACACTTGAGCGATCATGGAGCTGCCGATCTGCCTGACCTGCGGAGTCCAGTACGCCGAGCCCCGTCCCGACTGCCCGATCTGCGAGGACGAGCGCCAGTACGTCGGCTGGGACGGCCAGAAATGGACGACGCTGGAGGAACTCCAGGCCGGGCACCGGGGACGGGTCGCCGAAGAGGGGCCGGGCGTCGTCGGGATCGGCACCGAGCCGTCCACCGCCATCGGCCAGCGCGCCCTGCTGCTGCGCGCCCCGTCCGGCAACGTCCTCTGGGACATGGTCACCCACATCGACGACGACCTGATCCGCGAGGTCAACGACCTGGGCGGCATCTCCGCGATCGCGATCAGCCACCCGCACTTCTACGGCAGCATGATCGAGTGGGCGCACGCCTTCGACGCCCCGGTCTACATCCACGAGGCCGACCGCCGCTGGGTGGCCCGCCCGGACGACGCGGTGGTCTTCTGGTCCGGCGACACCCACGAACTGGCCGGCGGCCTGACGCTCGTGAACGCGGGCGTGCACTTCGACGGCGGCCAGGTCCTGCACTGGCGGGACGCCGGCGCGGTGTTCTCCGGCGACATCCTGCAAGTCGTCAACGACCGCGACTGGGTCAGCTTCATGTACAGCTACCCGAACCTCATCCCGGAGCGCCCCCGCACGATCCGCCGCGCCCTGCGCCTCCTGGAGCCCTACGACTTCGACCGCGTCTACGGCGCCTGGTGGAAGAAGATCGTCTACACCGACGGCAAGGACGCCGTCCGCCGCTCCGCCGACCGCTACCTCTCCTTCGCCCTGGACGACGAGTAGGCCGCCGGCTCGCCACGTTCGCGGCGGCCTCCTCGGGCGCTGGCGGCCGGGCGTCCGAGGTGCTCGCGGGGGATGTTCTGGTGGCGAGTGGTGTTCGAACACGTGTACGGTGCGGTGGTGCCGTCCGGACCTCTGCGGGACGGGCGGGGAGCGTCATGAAATGCGGCGGCGGCCGTCGCCGTTGTTGACTCGGGGGATTCTGTCGTACCCCTTGGCTAGCCTTGAGAGCGGCCTGTCTCTGTCCATGGCCGCGCCCAGAAGAGGAACCGGAATAACGCCGTGCATGACCGACTCATCGTGCGTGGAGCACGCGAGCACAACCTGAAGGACGTCTCGCTCGACCTCCCGCGGGACTCCCTGATCGTGTTCACCGGCCTGTCGGGTTCCGGGAAGTCCAGCCTGGCGTTCGACACGATCTTCGCGGAGGGGCAGCGGCGGTACGTCGAGTCGCTGTCGGCCTACGCCCGCCAGTTCCTCGGCCAGATGGACAAGCCCGACGTCGACTTCATCGAGGGGCTGTCCCCGGCGGTGTCGATCGACCAGAAGTCGACCAGCAAGAACCCGCGGTCGACGGTCGGGACGATCACCGAGGTGTACGACTACCTGCGGCTGCTGTACGCGCGGATCGGGCACCCGCACTGTCCCGAGTGCGCCCGGCCGATCACCCGGCAGGCGCCGCAGCAGATCGTCGACCGGGTGCTGGAGCTGGAGCAGGGCACCCGGTTCCAGGTGCTCGCGCCGGTGATCCGGGGGCGGAAGGGCGAGTACCTGGAGCTGTTCCGCGAGCTGCAGTCCAAGGGGTACTCCCGGGCGATCGTGGACGGGCGGATGATCCGCCTGGACGAGCCGCCCAAGCTGAAGAAGCAGGAGAAGCACGACATCGCGATCGTGGTCGACCGGCTCTCGGTGAAGGACTCCGCGCGCCAGCGGCTCGCCGACTCGGTGGAGACCGCGCTCGGCCTCGCGGGCGGCACGATCGTCCTCGACTTCGTCGACGTCCCCGAAGGCGACGAGAACCGCACCCGGATGTACTCCGAGCACCTTTACTGCCCCTACGACGACCTGTCGTTCGAGGAGCTGGAGCCCCGGTCGTTCTCCTTCAACTCGCCCTACGGCGCGTGCCCCGACTGCACCGGCCTGGGGACGCGCATGGAGGTCGACCCGGAGCTCATCGTCCCGGACGAGGAGCTGACCCTCGGCGAGGGCGCGATCCAGCCGTGGTCGAGCGGGCACGTGAGCGACTACTTCCTGCGCCTGCTGTCCGCGCTCGGCGACGCGATGGGCTTCGACCTCAACACCCCGTGGGAGAAGCTGCCCGCCAAGGCCCGCAAGGCGGTCCTGAACGGGCACGAGACCCAGGTCCACGTGCGCTACAAGAACCGGTACGGCCGGACGAGGTCGTACTACACCGCGTACGAGGGCGTGATCCCCTACATCCAGCGGCGGCACGCCGAGTCCGAGAGCGACTCCAGCCGGGAGCGGTACGAGGGCTACATGCGGGAGATCCCGTGCCCGACGTGCGACGGCGCCCGGCTCAAGCCGGTCGTGCTCGCCGTCACCATGGGCGGGATGTCGATCGCAGAGGTCGCCGCGAAGCCGATCGGCGAGGCGGCGAAGTTCCTGCTCGCGATGGACCTGGGCGAGCGCGAGCAGCACATCGCCGAGCGCGTCCTCAAGGAGATCAACGCCCGGCTCGGGTTCCTGCTGGACGTCGGCCTCGACTACCTGTCCCTCGACCGGCCGGCGGCGACCCTCGCCGGGGGAGAGGCGCAGCGCATCCGGCTGGCCACGCAGATCGGCTCGGGCCTGGTCGGCGTCCTGTACGTCCTGGACGAGCCGTCCATCGGCCTGCACCAGCGCGACAACCACCGCCTGCTGGAGACGCTGCTGCGGCTGCGCGACATGGGCAACACCCTGATCGTCGTCGAGCACGACGAGGACACCATCGCCGCCGCCGACTGGATCGTCGACATCGGTCCCCGCGCCGGCGAGCACGGCGGTGAGATCGTCGTGTCCGGCACCATCGAGGACCTGAAGAAGTCCGACCGCTCCATAACCGGTGCGTACCTGGACGGGCGCCGCGAGATCGCCGTCCCGGAGATCCGCCGGCCCCGCACGAAGGGCCGCGAGGTCACCGTGAAGGGCGCCCAGCAGAACAACCTCCGCGACGTGGACGTGGCGTTCCCGCTCGGCGTGCTCACCGCCGTGACCGGCGTGTCCGGTTCGGGCAAGTCGACGCTGGTCAACGACATCCTCTACAGCTCGCTGGCCAAGAAGCTGAACGGGGCCAAGCTCGTTCCCGGCAGGCACAGGCGCGTGAACGGCGTCGACCAGCTCGACAAGGTCGTCCACGTCGACCAGTCGCCGATCGGGCGCACGCCCCGGTCCAACCCGGCCACCTACACCGGCGTGTTCGACCACATCCGCAAGCTGTTCGCGCAGACGACGGAGGCGAAGGTCCGCGGCTACCAGCCGGGCCGGTTCTCCTTCAACGTCAAGGGCGGCCGCTGCGAGAACTGCTCCGGCGACGGCACCATCAAGATCGAGATGAACTTCCTGCCGGACGTCTACGTCCCCTGCGAGGTCTGCCACGGCGCCCGCTACAACCGGGAGACCCTGGAGGTCCACTACAAGGGCAAGACGATCTCCGAGGTGCTCGACATGCCGATCGAGCAGGCCACCGAGTTCTTCGAGCCGATCAAGGCGATCCACCGGCATCTGAAGACCCTCAACGACGTCGGCCTGGGCTACGTCCGGCTCGGCCAGCCCGCCCCCACCCTGTCCGGCGGCGAGGCCCAGCGCGTCAAGCTGGCGTCGGAGCTGCAGAAACGCTCCACCGGCCGCACGATCTACGTGCTGGACGAGCCGACCACCGGCCTGCACTTCGACGACATCCGCAGGCTCCTCGGCGTCCTGAACGGCCTGGTCGACAAGGGCAACACGGTGATCATCATCGAGCACAACCTGGACGTCATCAAGACCGCCGACTGGATCATCGACATGGGCCCCGAGGGCGGTTCCCGCGGCGGCACCGTCGTCGCCACCGGCACTCCGGAGGACGTCGCCGGGACGGAAGCCAGCCACACCGGCCAGTTCCTGGCGAAACTTCTCGAATAGGTCCGGCGTGGGCCGGCCGGTCGAGCCGGGGCGGTGCGGGGCGGCGCGGCCCGTCCGGGATCATGGAGTCATGAGTGATGAGATGACGCCCGGGGGTGCGGGGTGTGCCGGGG
>NZ_SMKK01000559.1 GCF_004348425.1 Actinomadura sp. 7K507 | reverse complement strand
ATCTTCGCGGCGTCCTCGCCGCTCATCCAGATGTTCGGGCCGCCGCGCGACAGCGACAGCATGAACAGGTTGTCCTGGTACTCCGAATGGATCGACCACTTGTTGTGCGGGGTGAGGTACCGGACGGTCAGCCCCAGCTCGCCGGTCTCCCCGATCTCGGGCTCGCCGAACAGCGCGGTCATGTTGAGCGGCGGCCGGAACGTGGGCAGTTGCTCGCCGATCTCGGCCATCCAGTCGTGGTCGAGGTAGAAGTGCTGCCTTCCGGTGAGGGTGTGCCAGGGCTTGAGGCGCTCGACGTTGATGGTGAACGGGGAGTAGCGGCGTCCCCCGCTCTCCGATCCGGACCATTCCGGCGAGGTGATGACCGGTACGGGGGCGGCCTGGGTGTCGGCGAAGGTGATCCGCTTGCCCTCGTGCTCGGCGGCCAGGTCGGCCAGTCGGGTGCCGGTGCGTCTCTCCAGGGTCTTGAATCCCTCGGTGGCCAGATGCCCGTTCGTCGTCCCCGACAGCGTGAGGATCATCTCGCAGGCGTGGACGTCGCGCTTCAGCGACGGCCGCCCGTCGG
>NZ_SMKK01000558.1 GCF_004348425.1 Actinomadura sp. 7K507 | reverse complement strand
TCCCCGACCGCCGACAGCAGTTGGCGGGGCTGGTCGCGGTCACGGCGCTGGACGGCTATGAACTCCGCCTCGTCGCCGGGGTCGGCGGTGGCGGTCAGCGCGGCGTCGGGTCCGATTTCCAGGAAGGTGGTGACACCGTGCCCGCGCAGGGTCTGCACACCGTCATGGAAGCGGACGGCTTGGCGGACGTGCCGCACCCAGTAGGCCGGGGTGCACAGGTGGTCGGGGTCGGCGAGGTCGCCGGTCAGGTTGGACACGATCGGCACCGCGGGCGGCCGGTAGGTCACCCCGGCGGCGATGTGTTCGAACTCGGCCAGCATCGGGTCCATCAACACCGAATGGAACGCGTGCGAGACCGGCAACGGCCTCACCGTCTCGAAGTGCGCCGCGACCTTGGCGACCGCGTCGGCGTCACCGGAGATCACCACACCGTCCGGGCTGTTGACCGCCGCTACCTCCACCCCGTCCACCAGATGGGCCTGAACCTGGGTTTCGGTGGCGCGGATCGCCGTCATCGCCCCACCCGTGGGCAGGGCCTGCATCAACCGGCCCCGCGCCGCCACCAGCACCGCCGCATCCGCCAGCGACCACACCCCGGC
>NZ_SMKK01000557.1 GCF_004348425.1 Actinomadura sp. 7K507 | reverse complement strand
CCCGATCACCGGTGAGGGCGTCTCGATCAAGCGGTCCGACCCGCTGCCCGAGGTCCTGCAGGCCCAGCACGTCGACAACTCCTTCTCGGTGCCCGGCGCCAAGGGTTGCGTGTTCGGCGGCGGCATCGCCGACTGGCTCGTCAACCAGATCGGCGGATTCCCCTCGCCGGCCGGCGAGAACACCATGATCCAGAACGAGTACATCGTCTCGAAGTCCTACTCCGAGCTCTGAGCGGGGACGTCAACGGATTGTGCCCGCGTGGTGCCGCAAGCACAGTCCGCCGCCTTTCTGACGACAGCGATGCCGTGGCTCGTCCTGGCCCGGTCCGATCCCACGTCGAAAGGCTCTGGGACTGGCCGCACCTGCCCGCACCACCCCGGTGCAGGTGTGGCTGGGTCGGCTCGCCGCAGGCCGTCAGCGGTCTGCGGCGAGCACGATCCGGCGTCGATCGGGATCACGTTGTGGCCGTCCGGCGCTGTGTGTCCATTTCTCCCGGTACAGAAAGGATGGACTGGTGAAGTTCACTAGTTTCTGGAGACGCAGTTCGCGGCTGGCGTTTCCTGCTGTGGCCGCCGCTGCGCTGCTCGCGTTCGGTATGGCGTCGC
>NZ_SMKK01000057.1 GCF_004348425.1 Actinomadura sp. 7K507 | reverse complement strand
CTTCGGTACCAAGGCGAAGGATCCTTATACCGGGGCGGACGTTCCAACACCCGGAGCCGGGGCCGCGACGGCCGGCGCTGGGCGCCCGCCGGGTTACGTGTCACTCTGGCGGCGCCGCCGATCAGCGGGAGAGACGATGTGCGACGCCGACGCGCTGGAGCCGCCCACGGTGGCGCAAGCCCTGCGGGAGTACCGGGAACTGCTGGACGAGTACGGCCCCACGTGGGGTGAGGACCCGATCGGCTACGTCCGGCAGATGGCCACCAGCGCCTACCTGATGGACGAGCACGACTACTGGATCACCTGCCTGCGCAAGGTCCTCGACGAGCACCCCGGCGCGTCCGAGGAGGAGATCGACGCCCGCGTCCTGGAGCTCGACCCGCACGAGGTCGTGCGGGACGCGCTCGGCGGCGAGGTCCTGGACAACCTTCCCGCGCTGCGCGTCACGCCGGAGGACGCGTCGCTGGAGGCCCTCCCGCGGGCGGTGCTGGACGGTGAGCCCGTCCGCACCACCCTCCTCGTCGACTCCTCGCGGGACGCGCCGGTGACCGTGCGCGTGGACGGCGCCGCACACGACGTCCCCGCGCGCGGGGCGCGCCTCATCCCGGTGACGTCGCAGAGCCAGGTCGCCGTCGACGGGATCCGCGTCTCCCTCGGGCCGCTCACCCGGCAGGCCCTCGCCGGCCGGCTCCGCCTGCGCGCCGGGTTCCCCTGCCGCTGGACGGTCGTCGGCGCCGACGGGCAGGGCTGGTATCCCGCGGGCGCACCGCACCGGATCGACGCGCACCGCGTCCCCTACTTCCACGGCGACGACATCGTCCTCGACGTGCCCGCCGAGCCGCTCACCGTGCGCGTGACCAGAGGGATGGAGTACGACGCCGTCGACACCGAAGTCGCCCCGGGCGTCGGCGTGGAAACGCTAGTCGAACTGTCCCCGCGGCGCATCTACGACGCCGCCGCAAGGGGCTGGTACGGCGGAGACATGCACGTCCACATGAACTGGGCCGGTGACACCGTCGGCACGCCCGCGCAGGCCGCGGCCGTCCAGCACGGGGAGGATCTGCACGTCCTCAACCTCGTCGCGGGCAACGTCGCCTCGCAGCGCGTCTACGACCGCGAGGCCCTGGAGCACTGGGCCGGACGCGACATGCCGTGGTCGGACGCCGCCCACATCGCCCGCCTCGGCGTCGAATACCGCAACGACCTGCTCGGCCACCTGTACGCGTTCGGCGTCACCGCGCCGCCCGGACGGTTCCACACCGGGTTCCTCGGCACCGCCGACTGGCCGCCGAACGGTGTGGCCTGCCGCGAGCTGTGCGACCTCGGCGCCGTCCTCGGATACAGCCACCCGTTCCACCTCCCGCTGAACGAGGACGACCCGCCGGCCGCGGCGCTCGCGGGCGGCCGCAACTGCTCGTCCCGCGAGATCGTCGCCGACGCCGCGCTCGGACTCGTCGACTCCCTCGACGTCCTCAACCACTCCTCCGTCCAGGCGACCGCGATCGTCTACCGGCGGCTGCTCGGCGCGGGCAACACCCTGGCCGTCACCGCCGGGACGGACACGATGCTGTCGTTCCAGCGGCGCGGCAGCCAGTCCAGCCCGCCCGGATGGGAACGCGTCTACGCCAGGGTGGACGGCCCGCTCACCGCCGCGTCGTTCGCCGACGCGATCCGGCGGGGGCGCACGTTCGCCACCACCGGCCCTTGGCTGGAACTGGACGTGAACGGTCGCGGCCCAGGAGACGTCCTTGACGTCGCCCCAGGCGAACGTGTCACCGTCACCGCGCGGACGGCCGGGCCCGAAGTGCTCCGCATCGAACTCCGCACCGCCGACGGCGTCTTCGCCGAAGGCCCGCCGGGGGAGGTCACCGCCGAGTTCACCGCCGCCGGCCCGACCTACGTCGCCGCCGTCGCCATCGGCCCGCGGCACGAGCGTTCCATGCACTACTCCGGCGCCTTCGCGCACACCAGCCCCGTCCACCTGCACGTGGACGGGCGCCACGTCGCGCGCGAAGCCGACCTGCGCTGGTGCCTGAGGTACCTCGACGGCCTGGAGGACCTGCTGCGCCGCGCCGCCCGCATCCAGAACCCGGACCAGCTCGCCGCCCACCTCGACCTGCTGGACGCGGCACGCGCCGTCTACGGCGCACGCCTCGCCGGCGCCTGACGGCCTTGTGCCGGCGGCGCCCCACTGAATAGCGTTCGGTAATCACTCCGGGGAGAGGCCATGCCGTACGAGATCAAGCTTGCCGCCACGTCGACCGCCACGCCCGAGGAACTGTTCCGGCATCTCGCCGTTCCCGAGGCGTGGGGCGCGTGGGGCAAGTTCCCCATACCCGCCAAGCAGGCCCGCAAGGGCGACACGACCACCTACGGCGTCGGGACGGTCAAGAAGATCTGGCCCGCCAGCGAGCAGACCGTCGCCTACGAGCCGTACACGCATTTCGCCTACAAGGCGCTGTCGGGGCTCCCGGTCCGCCGCTACCGCTCCGACGTGTACCTGGAGGCCCGCGACTCCGGCACGTCCATCCGCTGGGAGGCGGAACTCGAGCCGCTGATCCCCGGCACCGGCCCGCTGCTGCGCCTGATGTTCCGGCGGATGCTGTCGTCCTTCACCCGGTGGCTCCCCGCGCACACCGAGAAGTGCCCCGCGGACTGCCCCGCCCGCCAGGCCGGCGACATCTGAGCCGACCGGAGGCCGCGCGACCCCCCGCGCGACCTCCGGCGAAAAGGTGCAGGCCGAGAGCACCCCGCAGTTCCCTCGGCCTGCACGAACTTGGCCCCCCTGGTGGCCCTGACCGCTCACGCGGGATCGGGGCCGTAGACCTCCCACAGCTCACCGGCGAAGAACCTGCCGAAGCTGATCAGCTTCTCCACCCCGTCCGGCCCCGACGTGCGGAACGTCGTGAGCTGCCGCGCGAAGTCCGTCAGCTGGATCTGCAGCACCCCCGCCGCGACGACCTGCGCGCCCTCCTCCTCGTCCTCGCCGACGTGTCCGTCGAGCAGCCGCACGTACAGCGTGGACGTGTCCGACCAGATCCGGGTCGCCGGGCCGTGCCGGACGTTCTTGACCCCGCTCAGCGTGCGCCGCTCGCCGGCGCCGTCGGTGTAGAACAGCCGGTACTTCATCAGCCGCCGCTCTTCGGCGCCGTCCCGGTCGTTCTCGGGCTCGACGAACAGGTTGAACGTGCCCTCCTCGACCGGGCACCGCCCCCCGTGACCGGACGCGTCAACCCACCCCTCGGCGCGCGCCTCGTGGTCGGGCTCGGCCAGGAACCCGTCGGTGTCCTCCGCGGTGATCGTCAGGCGGAACGACAGCCGGCGGCGGTCGCCGGCCAGCTCACCGATCTGCGGATCGGTCTCGCCGTAGGTGACGAACCCCTTCATCTCCTCGGTGAACGACAGCGACGTACGGCCCGCCGCCACGGCGGACGGTCCCCGTGACCCCCCGTGGCTCCCCGATTCCGGGCCGTACGCCGAGCCGCTCTCCGCCCCGTCCGGCGAGCCGGTTCCCCCGGCCGGCCCGGCCCCCGTGGTGGACGGGACGGTCATGGCGGAGCCGCCCGCACTCCGTTGTGCGGACGCGTCCTCCAGCAGCCGCGTGGCCAGCCGATCGGCCTGCGCGGCGATGGTGAGCGAGGGGTTCGGGCCCACCGCCCCCGGTATCGCCGCCCCGTCGGCGATGTAGAGGCCCGGGAACCCGAACACCTCGCCGAAGGCGTCGCAGACGCCCTCGGCCGGGTGGACGCCCATGGGGGCGCCGCCCAGCGGGTGGACGGTGATGATGCGCTTGCGGAACCACATGGGGTTGTCGGCGTAGTCGGCGCCGAGCACGTCCGCGATGCGCTGCATGGTCTTGCGGACACGGTTGAACAGCTCCTCGCTGGTCTCGGACGTCCAGTCGGCGGCGAGCCGGCCGTCCTTCAGGTGCAGCCGCCCGTCGGCGGCGTCGCGGCCCATGCCGAGCAGCGGCAGCGAGCTGACCGTGAGGGCGCCGTCGCCGATCAGCTCCGAGATCTCCTTGGACAGGTTGGTGTCCGGCGCGTCCCGGAAGAGGTCGGTGAACCGGTCCCACAGGAACTTCACCGCGCGCTCGAAGTCGTTGCCGATGTCGAAGGAGTCGACGATCCAGTCGGTGAACCCGGGGTAGCCGCCGTCCTGGATGTAGGCCCCGCGTCCCGCGCCGGGCACGCCGTCGAGCTCGTCCGGCAGCCGGATCGCGGTGGTGATCACCGGGCCGCGGCTGGCGTTCAGCGGCCGGACCCGGTTGCGGTCCTTGGCCCGCATCAGGAACGTCAGCAGGTCGCCGTTGCCGCTGAACCGCGTGCCGAGCGCGTCGCTCAGGCCGGGGAACGCGTCCCGCGACCGCAGCAGCAGGAACGTCGTGCCGTAGGTGCCGGCGCCGAGGATCAGCCGGTCGCAGGTGATCGTCCGCACGGCCGGGCGGCTCTTCTTCGCGGTCAGGTCCTCATGGTGGACGTAGTCGACCTCGTACCCGCCGCCCTGCCGCGGCCGCAGCGCCTTCACCTCGTGGGACGTGCGGATGTCGGCGCCGTGGTGCGCCGCCGCCGACAGGTACGTGTGGTCGAGGCTGTTCTTGGCGCCCTCGTTGCAGCCGATGTCGCACTCGCCGCACAGCCGGCACGTCCGCCGCGGGACGCCGTGCAGGTTGCCGTACCCGGCGTCCACGATCGGCAGGCTCAGGGCGGGCGCGCCGCCCGGTTCGGAGGCGAAGCTGACCGCCAGCGGCGGCAGCGTGCTCTGCAGCCCCAGCTCCGCCGCCGCGTCCTGCATGGCGTGCGTCTTCGGGGTGTCGTCGAACGGGACCTGGTCGAGCGGGTACGGCGTCGCGCCCATCATCTTCTCGACCGCGTCGTAGTGCGGGTCGAGGTCGGCGCGCGAGACCGGCCAGCGCTCGTACCCGCCGCCGGGCAGCGGCCGGTCGTGGACGAACCAGTTCTCGTCCTTGCGCAGCAGCACGTTCGCGTAGATCAGCGAGCCGCCGCCGAGGCCCGAGGACACGACCGAGTCGCAGCCCTTGAACCGCCACACGTCGAACATCCCGTGCAGCCCGGCGTCGGGGTCCCAGAACGCGCGCCCCATCTCGGCGGGCGAGCGCGGGAAGGCGCCCGGCGGGTACGGCTGCCCGCGTTCCAGCAGGACGACCGACTGCCCGGCCTCGGCCAGCCGGTACGCGGCCACGGATCCGCCGAACCCGGACCCGACGACGACGGCGTCTGCGTGCTCCATGGTCAGCCCGCCTTCCGCTTCAAGAAGTCGAGGACCTGGGGGAACACCTCGGCGTCGACGTTCGCGCCCATGAACGGGTCCTGGTGGCCGTAGCCGGGCAGGATCGCCAGTTCGTGCAGGCCGGGCGTGACCGATTCGAGCAGCCGGTGGCAGGCGATGTTGGAGTCGGTGAACACGTGGTTGCGGTCTCCGGTGAGGAACAGGATCGGCGTGGTGACCTCCGCGGCGCCGGTGAGGTAGTCGTCCGGCAGGTCCGCGTGGGCCCGGCGGCGCCGGTCGTACTTCACGGCCCGGCCGGCCTTCACCATCGTGTGCATGTGCCGGTAGTAGTGGACGTTGCACGCCCCGAACAGGTCGGGCAGCCGGGCGTGCGTGACCGGCGACATCTTCTCGTGCGTGTAGATCGGCTTCCCGCCGCCCCACATGAATCCGAGCATGTGGCACGCGGGCTCGTCGCAGTCGCGGTGGAACGGTGCGACCGCCTTGGCGAGCATCCAGCCGCGGGTCAGCACGGGGGCCTTGCCGTAGCGCGGGTCGAGCTGGCTCGGTCCGAGGACGTACTCCATCAGCGCCGGCCCGTACCCCAGCTTGATCTTCGACCAGGCCGGCGTCCGCGGGGTCAGCGAGACGCTGTTGCAGGTCAGGCTGGTGATGCCGGTGACCGTACCGGCGAACAGGGCCATCGAGAACGACACCGAGCCCAGGCAGTGCGTGACCACGTGCACCCGCCGGTCCCCGATGTGGCGGCGCAGCTCGGCCAGCGCGGCCGGGTGGTCGTAGAGCGCGATGTCGTCGAGGGTGTGGCGGTGGGTCTCGGCGTTGTAGGGGAAACGTCCGCTCATCCGGAAGTCCAGCGCCCACACGTCCCCGAACCCGGCGTCGTGCAAGAAGTTCACCAGGTTGGTGTGCTCCGGCATGATGTACATGTCGCTGGACGTCGTCAGACCGTGCACGAGCAGGACCACGTCGTCGCAGTCGCCGCGGCGGAACCGGGTCAGGTTCAGCCCCAGCCCGTCCTCGGTGGCGAAGGGGTGCTCGGACACCTCGGCGTCGGCGACGCCCGCGCTGGTGAAGCGCGCGATCCGCTGCTCGTCCATGTCCATCCCTCCGGCTTCTGACGTCATAACCTTGCCAAACACGCACATAGGCGCGGCATCGTGGAGAACCCGTACTTACGTGTGCCAGGGGGTGGCCCGAACGTACGGGACCTACGTGAACTGAGAGTCGGAATCAGGCCCAGTGGTTCATTTTGGGCGGTTCACGCTGGGTGGTTCACGCCGGGTGGCTCACCCGGGGCGGTTCATCTTGGTCGCCACTCCGACCCGCGAGGAGACGCCGATCTTGGCGAAGACGCGGGAGAGGTGGGTCTCGACCGTCCGGACGCTGAGGAACAGCCGCTCGGCGATCTGCTGGTTGCTGCAGCCCTCGGCGACGAGCATGGCGATCTCGTGCTCGCGCGGCGACAGCCCGAACGGCGGCTTCTCCTTACCGCCCGGCGACGGGGCCGTGGACCTGCCGGGGGCCGGGACCCGGACGCCGAGGCGGCGCTGCTCCCGGACGGCCTGGGCGTGCAGGCCCCGCATCCCGCACGCGTCGAAGATCTCCGCCGCCGCCCGCACCCGCTCCCGGGCCCGGTTGCGGTCGCCGGCCGCGGCGTGCGCGATCCCGGCGGCGAGTTCGGCGCGGCCCGCCTCGGGGCGGCGGCCCGCCTTGGTGAGCAGCTCGGCCGCCTCCGCGGCGAGCGCCGCCGAGGCCGCCGGGTCGGCGGCGCGGGCCGCGTGCGCGCGGGCGAGCCGGGCCAGGCCGACGTCACCGGTCAGCGCCGGGTCGGCGATCGCGCCGGCGATTCCGGCCCAGTAGGCGGCGTCTTCCGGGGCGTCCTGCTGCGCGGCGCTGACGGACGCGAGCGTCTCCGCGCACATGACCAGCGTGCCGAAGTCCAGGCCCTGGGTGCCGTCGCCGCACGCGGCGATCAGCGCCTCGGCGCCCTCGTCCGGCCGTCCCGCGTTGATGATCGCGAGCGCGCGGGCGACGTGCGCCATGTGCGTCCACCACTCACCCGAGCCGGTGTCGTTGGCGACCGCCTCCTCGCCGGAGCGCAGCGCCTGGTCGTGGTCGCCCGTCCAGGACGCGGTCAGGCACTGCTGGATCAGCCCGTAGGCCAGGACCTCCTGCGAGCGCAGCTCGCGGCCGACCGCGGTGGCCTCGTCGGCGGCCGCGGCGGCCTCCGCCATCCGTCCCTGCTGGGCCAGGATCCGGGACTGCCCGGCCAGCATGTAGCCCAGGATGTAGGTCTGGCCCGTCGTCCGCGTGATCGACACGAGCCGCTCGGCGTGCCGCAGCGCGCTGTCGTACATGCCCAGGAACGACTCGGCGAACAGCAGCCAGGCGAAGCAGTCCAGGCCGTCGGTGAAGTCGTTGTCGGACGCGGCGGAGAACAGCTCGTCGGCCTTCTGCGCGTAGGCGATCGCCTCCTCGGCCTCGCCCCGGACGTGGGAGACGATCGGGCGCATCGACGCGACCGCCGCGACCAGCCCGGGGCCCCATCCGGGGGCGCTGTCGGGAATCGTGTCCAGGACGGCCTGCGACCCGCGCGTGTCGGCCCGCTGGATGCGGTCGGCGACCAGGCGGATCCGCAGCAGGACGGCCTCGGGGGTCTGCCGGTCGGTGGTGCGGCGCAGCTCGTCCAGCACGATGGCGCGCGCCTCGTGGATGCGGCCGAGCTGCCGCTCCATGACCGCGCACATCTGCACGGTCCTGGCGCGGCGGACGGTGTCGCCGGCGGGCAGCAGCCCGAGCAGCGTGCGGGCGGTCTCCCGGCCCTCCTCGGCGTGCCCGCTGACGGCCTGCACGTGGGCCAGCTCGACCAGCAGCTCGATCCGGTCGGGCCGGGGGCCGTCCGCCCCGCTCGCGTCGCCGCCGTCCGGCATCAGCTCCAGTGCCGCCTTCAGCCAGTACGCGGACGTGCCGGGCGCCTGCGACGCGACGACGCGGGCGGCCTCCACCAGCGTCCCGATCGCCTCCAGGTCGCCGAACCGCGCGGACCGCACCACGTGATGGGCGCGGACCGCCGCGGGCGCGCCGAGCCGGGCCAGCTGCGCCGCGACCCGCGAATGCGCGGCGATCCGCCAGCCCGCCGCCGTCGAGGCGTAGGCGACATGCCGCACCAGCGGATGCCGGAACCGGAACCGGCCGCCCGTCGTGGGACGCACCACGTCGTGCGCGGTGAGCACGTCCAGCGCCGCCAGCGCCGCGTCCTGCTCCATCTCCGCGGCCACCGCGGCCAGCGCGGGCTCGAACACGTCCGCGGCCACGGCGGCGCCCCGCGCCATCAGCAGCGCCTCGGGCGGCAGCGCGCTCAGCTCCACCTGCAGCGCGGCCCGCACCGCCGGCGGCACCTCGGTCAGGCTGGCGACACCGTTCTCCCAGCCCTGCCGCTCCGTGCCGTCACGTCCGGCGGGGCCGCCGCTGTCGCCCATCTTGGACAGCGCCTCCAGGTAGAACGGGTTGCCGCCGCTCGCCCTGTACAGCGCGTCGCACCGCGACCGGCTCACGTCCGGTCCGAGGAACTCCGCCACCTCGCTGAGGGTGAGCGGATCGGCCGTCACCCGCGCGCCCTGCGGCCCGGCCGCGTCCACCAGCGCCGCCAGCCGCGGCGACGCCTGCGCCGGGCGGTACGCGACCGCCACCAGCACCCGGGCGCGCGGCGGATGCCGGACCAGATGGTCCATCAGCTCGATCGTCGCGTCGTCGGCCCAGTGCAGGTCGTCCAGGATCAGCACCAGCCCGTGCGGCTCGGCCAGGTCCTCCAGCAGGTGCCGGACGGTGCGGTGCAGCTGGTACCGGGCCACCTGCGAGTCGGGGGCGGCGGCCCCGCCGGTGAGCTGGGCCGGGTCGGTCAGGTCGCACAGCGCGGGGAACACCGACCCGAGAAGGCGCAGCGCCGCCGGGGGGAGGTTCAGCGTGTGCTCTTCGAGACGGTCGTCCAGGGCGTCGACCACGGCGCCGAACGGCATCTCCTGCTCGAACTCCGCCGCGCGCCCCGCCACGAACGGCAGCTTGCGCGCGGTCGAGGCGTCCGCCAGCTCGTTCAGCAGCCGCGTCTTGCCCGCACCCGGTTCACCGACCAGCGCCAGGAAGCCGTAGCCCCGCTCGGCCGCGTCGAGCACGCGGTCGATCTCCTGCAGCGCGTCGCGACGCCCGACCAGCGGAGCGTTGCCGGGCCGAGCCCCGGCGGCGCGGGCCGCACGACCCTCCATGGAACACCCCAACAGCGAACAGGCGGCCGATGCGCCGTAATGAAGTTTCTCGTTGCGGTTCCGGAATCGGCGCGGTTCCAGAATCGGCGGGATTCACCCTATCGGGTGGAACGTCAATAAGGTGGAGCCAACACGCCCCCGCCAGCGCGCCGTCCCACGTGGCGGCCTCCTCCGTCACCATGCCGTCCACGGTCATCAACGTTCACTGCCATGAACCGTCCTGGAACGCGCCATGTCAACCTCAGGTGGGTAAAGCGTCTCGCCCCCGTGACATCCGGCGGCGGTCAGCGTTCCAGGCCGAGGCCGGCCGCGGCGGCGGCCCACGCGGACTCGTCGCCGGACGGCTCGTAGCGGCGGAGGGGCTGGGTCCCGGCCACGAGCGCGCGGGACTCCGCCAGCCCACCGATGACGCCGTGCGCGCGGGCCTGGGTCAGGACGTTGCCGAGCGCGGTCGCCTCCACCGGGCCGGCGACGACCGGCAGTCCGGCCGCGTCGGCGGTCAGGCGGCACAGCAGATCGTTCCGGCTGCCGCCGCCGACCAGGTGGATCACGTCGATCTCCCGCCCGGATAGGCGGGAGGCCTCGCGGAGCGTGGCGCGGTGCGCGAGGGCGAGGCTGTCCAGGATGCAGCGGACGGTCTCGGCGCGGGTGGCCGGCTCGGGGAAGCCGCGGCGGCGGCAGTGCGCGGCGATGCGGGCGGGCATGTCGCCCGGCGGCAGGAACTCCGGGTCGTCGGGGTCGACGAGGCGGCGCAGGCCCGGGACCCGCCCGGCCTCGGCGAGCAGGGCGGGCAGGCCGGGGTCGCCCCAGGTCCGCAGCGACTCCTGGAGGAGCCACAGCCCCATCACGTTGCGCAGGTAGCGGACCGTCCCGTCCACGCCGCCCTCGTTGGTGAAGTTGGCCTCGCGGCTCGCCTCGGTCAGGACGGGCGCGTCCAGCTCGACGCCGACCAGCGACCAGGTGCCGCAGGAGATGTAGGCGAACCGCTCGGTCGTGGCGGGGACGGCCGCGACTGCCGAGGCGGTGTCGTGGGACCCGACGGCCGCGACCCTGAGGCCGGGATGGCCGGTCTCGGCCGCCACGTCGCCGCGGAGCGGCCCGAGGACCTCGCCCGGGTTCCGCAGGGGCGGCAGGATCTTCTCCGGGAGGTCCAGGCGTGCCAGGAGGTCCCGCGACCAGGTGCCCTCGCGGACGTCCAGGAGGCCGGTCGTGGACGCGTTGGTCCGCTCCGCGCCGATCTCGCCCGTGAGCCAGTAGGCGAGGAGATCGGGGATCAGGAGGAGCGTGCCCGCCCGGGACAGGTCGTCGGCCGCGAGCTGGTAGATCGTGTTGAAGGGGAGGAACTGGAGCCCCGACGCCTGGTAGAGGAGGTCGTCGCCCAGTTCGGCGCGGACGCGGTCCATCACGCCGTCGGTGCGGGAGTCGCGGTAGTGGACGGGGTTTGCGAGCAGGCGCCCGTCCGCGTCCAGGAGGCCGTAGTCGACGGCCCACGAGTCGATGCCGACCGAGGCCACGCCGGACGGGGTGGAGCGCAGCCCGTCCAGGACGTTTCCGTAGAGCCCGAGGATGTCCCAGTGCAGCGTGCCGTTGACCCGGACGGGGCGGTTGGCGAAACGGCGGACCTCGTCCAGCTCCAGGGTTCCGGGGCCGACGCGGCCGGTCATGACCCGCCCGCTGGACGCGCCGAGATCGACGGCCGCGAAGGTCGCTTCGCTCATGCCCGTTCCCGGTGGGGGGCCGGCCCCCCACGCCCCACGGTTCGCTTCGCTCATTCGACGACCAGTACTTCGAGCGTCCGGGGACCGTGCACGCCCTCCACGCGTGACAGCTCGATGTCGCTCGTCGCCGACGGCCCGGACACGAACGTCAGCGGCCGGTGCGGGTCGAGCCGCTCCAGGGCTTCGGGCACGTCCGGCGCGACCTGGCCGGCCAGGACGACGATCAGGTGGTAGTCCGGCACGAGGGACAGCGCGCGGCGTCCCTGGGCGGCGCCGTGGTCGAGGACGATCGTCCCGGTCTCGGCGATCGCCGCGGCGCAGCCGGTGACCGCTCCGGCCAGCCCGTCCAGCGTCGCGACGTCCGGGTCCCGGACGAGCGGCACGTCCGCCGCCGCGAGCCATTCCCCGGGAAGGTCGCCGGGCACCCCGTAGGAGCCGGGGCGGGCCGCGAGTCGCTCCGCGACCGTGCCCGCCACATCCGGCGCGGAGACCCGCAGGACCGTCGCCTGGTAGTGCGCGACCCGCTCGGCGAACAGGTCGAGGACGCCGTCCTCGTGGTGATGGCGGAGATAGCCGCGGTCGATCCGGTCGTAGGAGGCGGCGACCTCGGCGGCCGGCCGGGCGGGTACCGCGTCCTCGATCCGGCGGAGGATCTCCTCGCGGGCGTTCACGTGCCGCCCTCCTTCCGGCCGCCGTCCGTGCGGGCCCACCAGGCGCGGAACGACTCCGGCGGCGGCGCGGGGGCGTCGCGCGTCTCGGTCCACGCGCCGAGCGGGCCGGGCAGCCGCCGGATCCGGCCGCCGCGCGCCACGCCGCGGCGGCTCGCGGACGCGGCGCGCTGCGCGAGCCCGAGCCGGGTGGGGGAGCGCAGCGTCCACCCGGCCGCCGCCATCGCCACCCGTTCGAGGGGATGGCGGGGGCCCTTCTCGACGGCGCGGGCCCGCAGATGGACGAGCACCTCCGGGATGTCGATCGCGACCGGGCACGCCTCGAAGCACGCGCCGCACAGCGTGGACGCGTAGGGCAGCGAGGCGTCCACGTCCGATCCGATGCCCCTGATCTGCGGCGACAGGATCGCGCCGATCGGCCCCGGGTACGGCGACCCGTAGGCGTGACCGCCCGCGCGCTGGTAGACCGGGCACACGTTCAGGCACGCGGAGCAGCGGATGCAGCGCAGCGCCTGCCGGCCCACCTCGTCGGCCAGCGTGGCGGTGCGGCCGTTGTCCAGCAGGACGAGGTGGAAGTCGCGCGGGCCGTCACCGGGGGAGACGCCCGTCCAGGTCGAGGTGTAGGGGTTCATCCGCTCGGCCGTGGACGAGCGGGGGAGCAGCTGCAGGAACACCTCCAGATCCCGCCAGCTCGGGACGATCTTCTCCACTCCCATCACCGAGATCAGCGTCTCGGGGAGCGTCAGGCACATCCGCCCGTTGCCCTCCGACTCCAGGACGACGAGGGTGCCGGTGTCGGCGACGGCGAAGTTCACGCCGGACACGGCGACCTTCGCCGACAGGAACTTGGCGCGCAGGTGGCGGCGGGCGGCCTCGGCCAGTTCGGCGGGGGAGTCGGTCAGCCCTTCCGGGACGCCGTCCATCGCGCGCAGGAAGATGTCGCGGATGTCGGACCTGTTGCGGTGGATGGCCGGGACGAGGATGTGCGACGGCCGGTCGTCCCCGAGCTGGACGATCAGCTCCGCGAGGTCGGTCTCGTAGGCGGTGACGCCCTCCTCGGCGAGGAACTCGTTCAGGCCGGTCTCCTGCGTGGCCATCGACTTGACCTTGACGACCTCGGTCTCGCCGGTCGCCTTCACCAGGCCGGCGACGATCCGGTTGGCCTCGCCGGCGTCCCGCGCCCAGTGGACCGTCCCGCCCGCCTCGGTGACCTTCTCCTCCAGGAGGCGCAGGTAGTGCCCGAGGTTCTCCAGGACGTGGTCCTTGATCTGCTTGCCCGCCTCGCGCAGCGCGGGCCAGTCGTCCAGCTCCGCGACCGCGGACGCGCGCCGTTCCCGGATCGTGGCGGTCGCGTGGGCGAGGTTGCCGCGCAGCCGCGTGTCGGCCACCGCGCCGCGCGCCGCGTCCGGGAAGGACGGCATCCCGACGTACGTCGGCATCGCCGGTGAGGTCATGAGGGCTCCTCCTCCGTGGAGGCGAGGATCTCGGCCAGGTGGACGGTCCGTACGGCGGCGCGGGTGCGGGTGAGCGCGCCGCCGATGTGCATCAGGCAGGAGTTGTCGGCCGCGCACAGCGCCTCGGCCTTCGTCTCCCGGACGGCGGTGACCTTGTCCGCGCACATCGCGGCGGACACCTCGGAGTTCTTCAGCGCGAACGTCCCGCCGAACCCGCAGCATTCGGCGGCGTCCGGCAGGTCGGCCAGGTCGATGCCGCGCACCTCGCGCAGCAGCCGCAGCGGGCGGTCCCCGACGTGCAGCATCCGCAGCGAGTGGCAGGTGGGGTGGTAGGTGACGCGGTGCGGGTAGTAGGCGCCCACGTCGGTGACGCCCAGCACGTCCACGAGGAACTCCGACAGCTCGTACACGCGCGACGCCACCCCGGAGGTCCGCGGCGCGAGCCTGGGGTACCAGTCGCGGATCATCGCGGCGCACGACGCGGACGGCGTCACGACGGCGTCGTAGGGCTCGAACGTCCCGGCGAAGCCCTTCACCAGGGGGAGCGCCTGCCGCCGGTACCCGGTGTTGAGGTGCATCTGCCCGCAGCAGGTCTGCCCGGCCGGGAACTCGACGTCGTGGCCGAGGCGCCGCAGCAGCCGCACCATCGCCTTGCCTGTCTCGGGGTACATCGTGTCGTTCACGCAGGTGAGGAAGAGCGCGACCTTCATGGGGCCTCTCCGGCAGGACGGCTGGACTCGCGGATGACCAGTTCGGGCTGGAACATGACCTGCTGGTGGGCGTGCCCGCCCGACTCGTCGCACTCCTCCAGCAGGAGTTCGGTCGCGATCCGGCCCAGCTGGTAGGTGGGCTGCCTGATCGAGCTCAGCGGGACCGCGGCCGCCGCCGAGAACTCGATGTCGTCGTACCCGATCAGCGCGATGTCAGCCGGTACCTTCAGCCCGGCCTGCAGCAGGACGCGGAGCATCCCGAGGGCGAGCAGGTCGTTCGCGCAGAAGACGGCGTCGGGCAGCGGCGGGCCGGCCTCCAGCAGCCGCCGTGCCGCCTCCTGCCCGGACCTGGCGTTCATCGCCCCGACCGGCACCTCGCGCATCACCTCGCGGCCGAGCCCGGCGGCGCGCAGCGCGCGCAGGGCGCCCTTGCGGCGGTCGGCGCACTGCCGCAGAACGTTCGGGCCGGTGACGAACGCCAGCGTGCGGGCCCCGCCGTCGAGCAACTCGCCGACCGCGAGCTCACCGCCGGCGACGTCGTCGACGGCGACCGAGCACTGGTTGGCGCGGGGCGTCGGATGGTCGAGCAGCACCACCGGGACGCCCCGGTCCTGGAGGCGGTCGGCGGCCTCGCCGTCGTCGCCGACCGGGGTCAGCAGGACGCCGCGGACGCGCTGCTCGGCGAACACCCGCAGGTTGCGCTGCTCCCGCTCGTCCGACTCGCCGGACGACGACAGGATCACCGCGTAGCCGCGCTCGCTGGCGATGTCCTCGACGCCGCGGGCGACGTCGGTGAAGAACGGGTTGGCCAGATCCAGGACCATCAGCCCGATCGTGCTGCTGTGCCCGGCGCGCAGCGTGGACGCCGAGCCGTTGCGGACGAACCCGAGTTCGAGGATGGCCTGCTCGACCCGGATCCGGGTCGCCTCGGCGACCCGCTCGGGGCGGTTGAGCACGTTGGACACGGTGCCGGGCGAGACGCCGGCGCTCGCCGCGACCTGCTTGATGCCGACCGTCCGGCTCAGGGCCCCGGGGCGTCCGGTGTCGTCTGCGCTCAATCTGTGTGCCCCCGGTCCGTCCGCTGGATATGACGCTCGCCGTGCCGATTCACTTTGGTCATCGAATTAAAACGTGTCAAGCCCGTGGGCGGTGCACCGGGGTGCCGAGGCCGATGGCCGGGCGGGGCCACGAGCGACTTCCAAAAACTCACAGGCCCCTGTGGCAAAGGGATTCCCGCCGTTATCGGAGCGATCTTCGAGCCGGTGACCTCTTGACGGCTGCCCGGCCTGACTCTAGCGTCCTCGGCAACATCACGTTAAAACGTTTTTTACCCGGTCGTCATAGACCAGCCCCGCGAGGAGGGCCGCCATGGGCGCACCCGGCCAGTCGGCGCCGCCGACATTGGCACTGGTGAACGTGAGTAAGTCGTTCGGGGCCGTGCGCGCCCTGCAGGGCGTCACCCTGGAGTTGCACGCCGGCGAGGTCCACGCCCTGGCCGGGGAGAACGGCGCGGGCAAGTCCACGGTAGTAAAAACGTTCGCAGGGGTCCACCGCCCCGACGCGGGCGAGGTACGCGTCGACGGCGAGCCGGTGACCTTCGGCGGCCCCGCCGACGCCCAGGCCGCCGGCGTCGCCGTCATCTACCAGGAGCCCACCCTGTTCCCCGACCTGTCGGTCGCGGAGAACATCTTCATGGGCCGCCAGCCGCGCGCCCGCGGACCCGTCTCAGGGCTCGGCCGCATCGACCGCCGCGCCATGCACGCCGAGACCGCGAAGCTGTTCCGGCGGCTCGGCGTCGCGCTGGACCCGCAGGCGCCCGCCCGCGGCCTGTCGATCGCCGACCAGCAGGTCGTCGAGATCGCCAAGGCCATCTCCCGCAACGCGCGGGTCCTCATCATGGACGAGCCCACCGCCGCGCTCACCGGCCAGGAGGTCGCCCGGCTGTTCACGGTCACCCGCACGCTGAGCGAGCACGGCTGCGCCGTCCTGTTCATCTCGCACCGGCTGGAGGAGATCTTCGAGCTGTGCCGGCGGGTCACCACGCTGCGCGACGGCTCCCTGATCGGCACCGACCAGACCGCGGACCTCACCCCCGACGACCTCGTCCGCCGGATGGTCGGCCGCGACCTCGACGCGCTCTACCCCAAGCAGGACGTGACGCCCGGCGAGGTCGCGCTGAAGGTCGCCCGGCTGACCCGCGAGGGCGCCTTCACCGACATCTCCTTCGAGGTCCGCCGCGGCGAGATCGTCGCCCTCGCCGGGCTGGTCGGCGCCGGCCGCAGCGAGGTCGCCCGCGCGATCTTCGGCGTGGACCGGTGGGACGCCGGGAGCGTCGAGGTCACCGGGCGCCCGCTGCCCCCGGGCAGCCCGACCGCCGCGATGGCGGCGGGCCTCGCGCTCGTCCCCGAGGACCGGCGCCAGCAGGGCCTGGTCATGGGCATGTCCATCGAACGCAACATGGGCCTCACCCAGCTGCGCACGCTGCGCCGCGAGACCGGGCGCGGCGGCCTCATCTCCCGCAAGGTGGAGCGCGGCCGCGCCGCCGACTGGGGGCTGCGGCTCCAGCTCAAGTACTCCAAGCTCACCGACCTCGTCGGCGTCCTGTCGGGCGGCAACCAGCAGAAGGTCGTGCTCGCCAAGTGGCTGGCCACCGAGCCGGACGTCCTCATCGTGGACGAGCCGACCCGCGGCATCGACGTCGGCACCAAGGCCGAGGTGCACCGGCTGCTGTCGGAACTGGCCGCGCGGGACATCGCGGTCCTGATGATCTCCTCCGACCTGCCGGAGGTGATCGGGATGGCCGACCGCGTCCTGGTCATGCACGAGGGCCGGCTCACCGCCGAGATCCCGCGCGCCGAGGCGACCGAGGAGAGCGTGATGGCCGCCGCGACCGGACGGACCGGCAACGGCGGGGCCGGCGCCGGAAGGGCGGCCTGAGCCGATGACCGTACTCACCAAGTCACCGGCCAGGCCCGGATCCGGCGGCGCCGGCGGAGGCGGGCGGCGCCTGGTCGACCTCGTGCTGCGCGCCCGCGAGCTGAGCATCCTCGGCGCCCTGATCCTCCTCGTCGTCGGGACCACGATCGCCAACCCGCGGTTCCTGTCGGAGCAGGGCCTGCGGGACATCTTCCTCAACGCCTCGATCCTCGTCCTGCTCGCCGTCGGGCAGAGCATGGTCGTCGTCACCCGCAACATCGACCTGTCGGTCGGCTCCGTCGTCGGGCTCGTCGCGTTCTCGGCGGGCAAGTTCGCCTCCGGCGGCGACCGGCACGTCGTGCTGGTCCTCCTGGTCGGCGTCCTCATCGGGCTCGCCTGCGGGCTGGTGAACGGGCTGCTCGTCAGCTTCTGCCGGGTCCCCTCCCTGGTCGTCACCCTCGGCACGCTGTACGTGATCCAAGGGCTCGACTACCGCATCGCCCAAGGCGACCAGATCAGCGCCTCCGAGCTTCCCGGCTCGGTGCTCGGCCTCGGCAGCGACGGCATCCTCGGCATCCCCTACCTGCCGATCATCACGGTCGTCGTGATGCTGGCCGCCGGCTACTACCTGCGCTCCTACTCGTCCGGACGCGAGTTCTACGCGATCGGGTCCAGCCCCGAGGCCGCGATGCTCGCCGGCGTGCCGATCCGCCGCCGCATCCTCACCGCCTACCTGGTCAGCGGCGCGCTCGCGGGCCTCGCCGGGGTGCTGTGGCTCTCCCGGTTCGGAACCGTCGTCGCCGACGCCGCGAACGGCTGGGAGCTGACGGTCGTCGCCGCCGTCGTCGTCGGCGGCGTCGCGATCACCGGCGGCGTCGGCACCGTGTACGGGGCGGCGCTCGGCGCGCTGCTGCTCACCACCATCGGCAGCGTGCTGGTGGTGCTCAAGGTCAACCCGTTCTGGCAGCAGGCGATCACCGGCGTCCTCCTGCTGCTGGCCATCAGCGTCGACCGGCTGCTCGCGCTCCGCGTCACCCGGGCGCTGAAACAACGATCCCTGGAGTCGACCGTGCACCACGACGTGCCCGCGCCGTCCGAGGAGGACTCCGAAGGGGACCTCGAGGGGGACATGGACGCGGCCGGGACCACCGCGGAGGCCGCGGCGCCGGAAGGGAGGGGCCGGTCATGAGCCGCCTGGGACACCTGGTGCGGTGGGAGACCGCCATCACCGTGCTGCTGATCGTGGTCTTCTTCGGCGGCGCCGGGTTCTCGCCCGACTTCGCCAGCAGCGGCAACCTGTCGTTCGCGCTGCTCGACCTCAGCGAGATCGCGCTGATCGCGCTGCCGATGACGCTGCTGGTCGTGTGCGGGCAGGTCGACCTGTCGGTCGCCTCCATCCTCGGGCTGAGCAGCGCGCTGACCGGCATGTTGTGGGACAACGGCATGGCGATCGAGACGATCATCCCGCTGGTGCTGGTCGTCGGCGTGATCTGCGGGCTGGTCAACGGGCTGCTCGTCACCAAGCTGGGGCTGCCGTCCCTCGCCGTCACGATCGGCACGATGACCCTCTACCGGGGCCTCGCCTACGTGACGCTCGGCACCGGCGCCATCTCCGAGTTCCCGTTCGCCTACACCGACCTCGCCACCTCCTCCATCCCCGGCACCCCGATCCCGTACCCGATCGCGCTGTTCGTCCTGCTCGCCGTCTTCGCCGGCGTCGTCCTGCACGCCACCGGCATCGGGCGGTCGCTGTTCGCGATCGGCGCGCAGGAGGACGCCGCCTACTTCGCCGGCATCCGGGTCAAGCGCATCAAGCTGATCCTGTTCGTGATGTCCGGCCTGGTCGCCGGGTTCGCCGGCATCGTCTACACGCTCCGCTACGGCAGCGCCCGCGCCGACAACGGAATCGGCCTCGAACTGGCCGTCATCGCGGCGGTGCTGCTCGGCGGCATCGACTTCGAGGGCGGCAAGGGCACCCTCGCCGGCGTCATCGCCGCGGTGCTGCTGGTCGGCCTGCTCCGCAACCTGCTGATGCTCAACGACGTCTCCACCGAGGTCCAGTCGATCGTCACCGGGCTGCTGCTCATCATCAGCGTCCTCACACCGCGGCTGATCGCCGTGGTGCGCGAGGCACAAGGCAGGCGGCGGGGCGCGCGACCCGCGACCCCCGCCGCCGCGCCCTAGTCGCGAGTCCCCATCCCACCCCCGAAGCAAGACCCGGATTTCCGAAAGGCACCGAGATGACCACTCGTTTGCGCGCTCCGCGACGGCTGGCGGCCCGATTGGGGGCCACAGCCACGGTGAGCGTCCTGGCCCTGAGCCTGGCCGCCTGCGGCGGAACCACCAAGGACTCCTCGTCGGCGTCCGGGGAGGGCAAGACCGGCGCGGAGACCACGGCCGACCCGAACGCGCCGATGAAGAAGGGCCTGAAGCTGGCGTTCCTGCCCAAGCAGGTCAACAACCCGTACTCCACCATCGTCGACAACGCCGGCATCGCCGCCGCCAAGGAGTTCGGCGCGGAGGCCAAGGAGGTCGGGCCCTCCGACGCGTCGGCGTCCTCGCAGGTCTCCTACATCAACACCCTCATCCAGCAGCAGCACGACGCGATCCTCATCGCCGCCAACGACGCGAACGCGGTGTGCGGGCCGCTCAAGCAGGCGATGTCCAAGGACATCAAGGTCGTCGCCTACGACTCCGACACCAACCCCGAGTGCCGGGACGTGTTCATCAACCAGGCCTCCTCCGAGGACATCGGCCGCAGCCAGGTCAAGCTGCTCGCCGACCAGATCGGCGCCAAGGGCGAGATCGCGATCCTGTCGGCGACCGCGAACGCCACGAACCAGAACGCCTGGATCGAGTTCATGAAGGACGAGCTGAAGAAGCCCGAGTACTCGGGGATGAAGCTCGTCAAGGTGGCCTACGGCGACGACGACGACCAGAAGTCGTTCCAGCAGACCCAGGGCCTGCTGCAGGCGTACCCGAACCTCAAGGGCATCATCTCGCCGACCACGGTCGGCATCGCCGCCGCGGCCCGCTACATCTCCGGTTCGGAGTACAAGGGCAAGGTCGCGCTGACCGGCCTCGGCACCCCGAACCAGATGCGCAAGTTCATCAAGGACGGCACGGTCGAGAAGTTCGCGCTGTGGGACCCGGCGAACCTCGGCTACCTGGCCGGATACGCGGCGGGCGCGCTGGCCTCCGGCCAGATCACCGGCGAGCAGGGCCAGAAGTTCAAGGCCGGCAAGCTCGGCGAACGCGGCATCGGCGCCAAGGGCGAGATCATCCTCGGCCCGCCGACGGTGTTCGACGAGAAGAACATCGACGACTACGACTTCTGAGCCCGCCGCGCATATGGACACGGATTCTTCGCGCGGGAAGCGGATCTGCTTCCTGCTGAAGGTCAGGCAGGACCGCCTGGAGGAGTACAAGCTGCGCCACCAGGCGGTCTGGCCCGACATGCGCGCGGCCCTGCGCGACTCCGGCTGGCACAACTACTCGCTGTTCCTGCGCGAGGACGGTCTCCTCGTCGGCTACCTGGAGACCGACGACTTCGAGGCGGCCCAGGAGCGGATGGCCGCCACCGAGGTCAACGCGCGGTGGCAGGCGGAGATGGCGCAGTTCTTCGAAGACCTCGACGGCCGCCCCGACGAGGGGATGCGGCCGCTCGCCGAGGTCTTCCACCTGGAGTGAAAGAGGTAATCGTGAACGACACCAGCGCGGTGAAGGACGCCCTGCGCCGCCAGCAGATCGAGACTCCCTCGTGGGCGTACGGGAACTCGGGGACCCGTTTCAAGGTCTTCGCCCAGCGGGGCGTGCCGCGCACCCCGCAGGAGAAGATCGACGACGCCGCGCAGGTGCACCGCTACACCGGCGTCGCCCCCCGCGTCGCCGTGCACATCCCCTGGGACAGGGTGGACGACTACGCCGCGCTGGCCGCGCACGCCGAGGCGCAGGGGGTGCGGATCGGCGCGGTCAACACCAACGTCTTCCAGGACGACGACTACATGCTCGGCAGCGTCACCAACCCCGACCCCGCCGTCCGCCGCAAGGCGCTCGACCATCTGCTCGAAGCCGTCGACATCATGGACATGACGGGTTCCCGAGACCTGAAGCTGTGGTTCTCCGACGGCACGAACTACCCGGGGCAGGACGACATCCGCGCCCGCCAGGACCGGATGGCCGAGGCCCTCGCCGCCGTGTACGAGCGGCTCGGCGACGACCAGCGCTTCCTGCTGGAGTACAAGCTGTTCGAGCCCGCGTTCTACATGACCGACGTCCCGGACTGGGGCGCCTCCTACGCGCACTGCATCAAGCTCGGCCCGAAGGCGCAGGTCGTGGTGGACACCGGCCACCACGCGCCCGGAACCAACATCGAGTTCATCGTCGCGTTCCTGCTGCGCGAGGGGAAGCTCGGCGGGTTCGACTTCAACTCCCGCTTCTACGCCGACGACGACCTGATGGTCGGCGCCGCCGACCCGTTCCAGCTGTTCCGGATCATGTACGAGGTGGTGCGGGGCGGCGGCCACGACGCGGAGGCGGGCGTGGCGTTCATGCTCGACCAGTGCCACAACATCGAGCCGAAGATCCACGGGCAGATCCGCTCGGTGATGAACGTCCAGGAGGCCACGGCCAAGGCGCTGCTCGTGGACGCCGGCGCGCTGTCGGCCGCGCAGTCGTCCGGTGACGTCCTCGAAGCCAACGCCGTGTTCATGGACGCGTTCAACACCGACGTCCGCCCGCTGCTCGCCGAGGTCCGCGAGGACATGGGCCTGCACCCCGACCCGGTCGCAGCCTACAGGGCGTCCGGCTACTACGAGCGTGTCGCCGAGGAGCGCAAGGACGGCCAGGCCGCCGGCTGGGGCGCCTGACCACCACCCTGACAAGGAGGCCGAGGATGCCCCCCACCTCGAAACGCCGCTGGACCGCCGCCGCCGTCACGACCGGGCTCGTTCTCTCCCTCGCCGCCCCCGCGCACGCGCGGGAGGAGGCGGCGCTGCGCGTCGCCGGGCTGGAGACCGAGCACGCCGCCACCCCGATCGCCGTCTCCGCCCCCGAGCCCCGCTTCGGCTGGCTGCTGTCCTCGCGGGAACGGGGCCAGCGGCAGACGGCGTACCGCATCACGGTCGCCACCGCCGGAGGGGACCGCACCGTCTGGGACTCGGGGAGCGTGTCCGGGGCGCGCTCCTACGACGTCCGCTACGGAGGCCCGGCGCTCAAGCCCGCCACCCGCTACACCTGGCGGGTCAAGGTCGCCGACGCCGAAGGCGACTGGACGCGCTGGAGCAAGGACACCTGGTTCGAGACGGCGCTCGCCGGGGACGGCTGGCGCGGTTCCTGGATCGGCGCTCCCGGGAAAGCGTCATCCGTGCCCGACCTCGGCGGCACCGACTGGATCTGGTACCCCGAGGGGGACCCGGCCACGGAGGCGCCCGCCGGGTCGCGCTACTTCCGCGGGACGTTCGACCTCGCCTCGGTCCCGCAGGGCGCCCGCCTGGCCATGACCGCCGATGACGGCTTCACCGTCTGGGTGAACGGAGCCGAGGCCGGGGGACGCGACCCCAACCCGGAGCAGGAGAACTGGAAGCGCCCCATCGTCGTCGACGTGACCTCGAAGCTGCGGCAGGGCCGCAACGTCGTCGCCGTCCAGGCCACCAACGGCCGGCCGAGCCCCGCCGGGCTCCTCGGGCGGCTGGAACTGCCCGGCCGGGAACCGGAGCGGTTCGACACGGGCGCGGGATGGCGTTCCGCGAACGAGGAGCCGGCCGGCGACTGGCGCGCCGCCGATTTCGACGACGCCGGCTGGGCGGAGGCGAAGGTGGTGACGGCCTGGGGAGGCGCCCCCTGGGGCGAGGTCAAGCCCGAGAAGCCCACCCTCCCCGAGCCGCTCCTGCGCCGCGACTTCACCGTCCGCGGCAAGAAGGTCGCCAAGGCGCGGCTGTACGCGGCCGCGGCCGGGTACGCCGAGCTGAGCCTGAACGGCAGGCGCGTCGGGGACGAGGTGCTGCAGCCCGGCTTCGTCCGCTACGACAAGCGCGTCGAGTACGTGACCCGCGACGTCACCCGGATGCTGCGGCGCGGCGGCAACGTGATCGGAGCGCGGCTCGGCCGCGGCTTCTACGGGATGACCCAGCAGAACGTGTGGAACTGGCACGACACTCCATGGACCGCCGAGCCCCGGCTGCTGGCCCAGCTCGTCGTCACCTACCGCGACGGCAGCATCGAGACCGTCGCGACCGACGGCCGGTGGCGCCACGCCGAGGGCCCCGTGCGCTACGACTCCCTCTACGGCGGCGAGACCTACGACGCCCGCGAGGAGAAGCGCGGCTGGGACCGTCCCGGCTTCGACGCGTCCTCGTGGGAGCGGGCCGCGGCCCTGCCCGCGCCGACGGACAACGTCGTGCCCGAGGAGCACGAGCCGATCCGGGTCACCGACACCCTCCGCCCGGTCGCTGTCACCAACCCCGAGGAGGGGACGTACGTCTTCAAGCTGCCGCGCAACATCGCCGGCTGGGCCCGCATCCGCCCGAGCGGCCCCGCGGGCACGAAGATCGGCCTCAAGTACGGCGAGCGGCTCAACGACGACGGCACCGTCCTGGCCGAGAGCGGGCACGTCACCGGACGCTTCCAGACCGACGAGTACGTCCTGTCCGGGCGCGGCCGCGAGAGCTGGGAGGCCCGCTACACCTACAAGGGCTTCCAGTACGTGGAGGTGACCGGCTGGCCCGGCGAGCCGCCCACGGCCGCCGACCTGGACGGCCGCGAGGTCCGGACGGACCTGCGCTCGAACGGGACGTTCCGCAGCTCCAACGGCCTGTTCGGCACGATCGAGAAGATCACCCGGCAGACCGTGGTCAACAACTGGCACGGCATCCCGACCGACACCCCGATGTACGAGAAGAACGGCTGGACCGGCGACGCCCAGCTGATGGCCGAGATGATGATGGGCCGCTACGACCTGCGCCGGCTGTTCACCAAGTGGATGACCGACCACCGCGACAGCCAGGGACCGGACGGCCTGGTCCCGGCGATCGTCCCCGACAACGGCTGGGGCCTCGGCGACGGATGGCCCTCGCCGCCGTGGCACGCCTCGTTCACCGTCATCCCGTGGCTGATGTACGAGCGGTACGGCGACCGCGCCGTCCTGTCGGAGAACTACCCGGCCATGCGCCGCTACCTCGACGACTGGCTCACGCGCGGCGACGACGGCATCTACCCCAGCCAGCTGAACGACTACCTGGCACCGGGCTACGGCGGCAACACCCCCGAGGACAAGCGGCTGCACGGCACCGCCTACACCTACTCCAACAGCCTGGTCATGGCCGACATCGCCGAGGTCCTCGGCCACGGCGCCGACGCGGCCCGCTACCGCGCGGCCGCCGCGACGATGAAGGACGCGTTCAACAGGGAGTTCCTGCGCGGCGACGCCTACGTGACCGACACCGACCCCGGCTACCGGCAGACCTCGGCGCTGATCGCGCTGGCGCTCGGCCTGGCGCCGGGGGAGTCGCAGAAGGCCGTCACCGACCGGCTCGTCCGCGACGTCAGGGAGCGCGGCGACCACCTCAACACCGGGGCGCTCGGCACCAAGTACCTGCTGACCGAGCTGACCGCGCGCGGCCATGGCGAGCTGGCCTACAAGGTCGCCACCCAGCGCACCTACCCCAGCTGGGGATACTGGGTCGACAACGGCGCGACGACGTTGTGGGAGCGCTGGGACCTGGACGCCCGCTCCCGTGACCACGTCTTCCTCGGCGGCGCCATCGGCGAGTGGTTCCAGGAGGACCTGGCCGGGATCCGCCCGGCCGCGCCCGGATACGACCGGATCAAGATCGCTCCCAAGCCGCTCGGCGACCTGACCTCGGTGAACGCCTCGATGCCCACCCCGCACGGGCAGGTGTCGGTCCGCTGGAAGCGGTCCGGCTCCGGGTTCGCCCTGGAGGTGGGCGTCCCGGTGGGCGCGACCGCCGAGATCCACCTGCCCGCCGCCGCGGCGGAACGGGTCACCGAGAGCGGACGGCCCGCCGGCTCCGCCGACGGCGTCCGCGTCCTGGGCGCCGGGGACGGCGTCGTCCGGCTGGAGGCCGTGTCCGGGACGTACCGATTCAACGCACGCAAGTAACGCACGTTGGGAGACATTCGATGACGTCCACCCCACCCGAGGTGGAGCAGCTGCTGGAACGGGCCAACACCCTCGGCTCGGACCCGCGCAACACCAACTACGCGGGCGGCAACGCCTCGGCGAAGGGCACCGTCACCGACCCCGTGACGGCCCGCGACGTCGAGCTGATGTGGGTGAAGGGGTCCGGCGGCGACCTCGGCACCCTCACCGGGAAGGGCCTGGCCGTGCTCCGCCTCGACCGGATGCGCGCCCTCGCGGACGTCTACCCGGGCGTCGAGCGCGAGGACGAGATGGTCGCCGCGTTCGACTACTGCCTGCACGGCAAGGGCGGCGCCGCACCGTCCATCGACACCGCCATGCACGGGCTGGTGGAGGCCGCGCACGTCGACCACCTGCACCCCGACTCCGGCATCGCCATCGCGACGGCGGCGGACGGCGAGGAACTCACCCGCCGGATCTTCGGGGACCGGGTCGCGTGGGTGCCGTGGCGGCGTCCCGGCTTCCAGCTCGGCCTGGACATCGCCGAGATCAAGAAGGCCGACCCGGACGCGATCGGCGTCATCCTCGGCGGCCACGGCATCACCGCCTGGGGCGACACGAGCGAGGAGTGCAAGGCCAACTCGCTCGACATCATCCGCACCGCCGAGACCTACATCGACGAGCACGGCAGAGCCGACCCGTTCGGCGAGGTCGTCCACCCGGCGCTGCCGCACGAGGAGCGGCACGCCCGCGCCGCGGCGCTGTTCCCGCTGCTGCGGGGGCTGGCGTCCACCGACCGCCGGCAGGTCGGGCACTACACCGACGGCGAGGCCGTGCTGGACTTCGTCGCCCGCGCCGAGCACCCCAGGCTCGCCGCGCTCGGCACGTCCTGCCCCGACCACTTCCTGCGCACCAAGGTCCGCCCGATGGTGCTGGACCTGCCGCCGGACGCGCCGCTCGACGACGTCCGCGCCCGCCTGCGCGAACTCCACGCCGCCTACCGCGAGGAGTACGCGGCCTACTACGACCGGCACGCCGTCCCCGGCTCGCCGCCGATGCGCGGCGCGGACCCGGCGATCGTGCTGGTCCCCGGCGTCGGCATGTTCAGCTTCGGCGCCGACAAGCAGACCGCGCGGGTCGCCGGCGAGTTCTACGTCAACGCGATCAACGTGATGCGCGGGGCGGAGGCCCTGTCGGCGTACGCGCCGATCGACGAGGCGGAGAAGTTCCGCATCGAGTACTGGGAGCTGGAGGAGGCCAAGCTCCGCCGCAGGCCCGCGCCGAAGCCGCTCGCCGCGCGGGTCGCGCTGGTCACCGGCGGCGGTTCCGGCATCGGCGCCGCCACGGCCCGCCGCCTGGCCGCCGAGGGCGCCTGCGTCGTCGTCGCCGACCGGGACGTCGCCGCCGCCGAGAAGGTCGCCGCCGAGATCGGCGCGGGCGCCCCGCGCCCCTTCGACGCCGCCGTCGCCGCCGGAGCCGACGTGACGTCCGAAGACGAGATCGCCGCCGCCGTCCGCGACGCGGTCCTCGCCTTCGGCGGCGTCGACCTGGTCGTCAACAACGCGGGCCTGTCGATCTCCAAGCCGCTGCTGGAGACCGCCGCCGCCGACTGGGACCTCCAGCACGACGTCATGGCGCGCGGCTCGTTCCTGGTCTCCCGCGAGACCGCCCGCGTCATGACCGAGCAGGGGATGGGCGGCGACATCGTCTACATCTCGTCCAAGAACGGCGTGTTCGCCGGGCCGAACAACATCGCCTACGGAGCCGCCAAGGCCGACCAGGCGCACCAGGTGCGGCTGCTGGCCGCCGAACTCGGCGAGCACGGCATCCGCGTCAACGGCGTCAACCCCGACGGGGTCGTGCGCGGCTCCGGCATCTTCGCCGGCGGCTGGGGCGCCGAGCGCGCCGCCGTGTACGGCGTCGAGGAGGAGAGACTCGGCGAGTTCTACGCCCAGCGGACGCTGCTCAAACGCGAGGTGCTGCCCGAGCACGTCGCCGCCGCCGTCTTCGCCCTGACCGGCGGGGACCTGACCCACACCACCGGCCTGCACATCCCCGTCGACGCCGGCGTCGCCGCCGCGTTCCTGAGGTGAAGGAGAGGACAGCGATGACCGACAACACGGCACCGCCGGTGAAGGTCGGCCTGGTGGCCGGCGGGCTGGGCGCCTACTGGCCGCAGTTCCCCGACCTGCTGCCGCAGCTCCAGCGGTCCGCCGAGCGGGTCTCGGAGCGGATGCGGGGCCTCGGCGCCGAGGTGGTCGACGTCGGCTTCATCTCCGACGCGCAGGAGGGAGCGGCCGCCGCCGAGAAGCTCCGCGCGGCCGGCTGCGACATCATCGTCGGCTTCCTCACCACGTACATGACCGCGACGATGCTGGTCCCCGTCGCGCAGCGGGCCGACGCCCCGGTCCTGCTGATCAACCTGCAGCCGACCGAGTCGATGGACCACGCGACCTTCGACACCGGGCAGTGGCTCGCCTACTGCGGCGCCTGCCCGCTGCCCGAGATGGCGAACGCGTTCGAGCGCTGCGGCGTCCCCTTCCGCTCGGTCTCCGGATACCTGGAGGACGAGCGGGCCTGGACGAGGATCGGCCGCTGGGTGCGGGCCGCCGGGGTGCGGGCCGCGCTGCGCAGGGGCCGGCACGGCCTGATGGGCCACCTCTACCCGGGCATGCTGGACGTCTCCACCGACCTGACGCTCGTCAGCGCCAACCTCGGCGGGCACGTGGAGGTGCTGGAGTTCGACGACCTGCGCGTCCGGGTGGAGAAGGTCACCGACGCCGAGGCCGCCGCGAAGAGGGCCGAGGCGGAGAAGATCTTCGAGCTGGACCCGTCCGTCGACGGCGACGACCTGACCTGGGCGGCCCGCGTCTCCGCCGGCCTCGACCGGCTCGTGGACGACTTCGAGCTGGACAGCCTCGCCTACTACCACCGCGGCCTGGACGGCGAGATCCACGAGCGGCTCGGCGCCGGGATGATCCTCGGCGCGTCGCTGCTCACCGCGCGGGGGATCCCGGCGGCGGGCGAGTACGAGCTGCGCACCTCCCTGGCCATGCTGATCGCCGACCGGCTCGGCGCGGGCGGCTCGTTCACCGAGCTGCAGGCCCTGGACTTCCGGCGCGGCCACGTCGAGATGGGCCACGACGGGCCCGCCCACCTGGCGATCAGCGCCCGCCGCCCGCTGCTGCGCGGCCTCGGCGTCTACCACGGCAAACGCGGCTACGGCGTGTCGGTCGAGTTCGACGTCAGGCACGGCCCCGTCACCGCGTTCGGGATCATCCAGCGCCGCGACGGCCGGTTCGCGTTCGCCGCGTCCGAGGGCGAGACCGTGGACGGGCCGCACCTGCGGATCGGCAACACCACGTCCCGCGTCGACTTCGGCTGCGATCCCGGCGAGTGGACCGACGCGTGGAGCGCCACCGGGATCTCCCACCACTGGGCCCTCGGCACCGGCCACCGGATCGCCGACCTGAAGGCCCTCGCCGACCTGCTGGAGGTAGAGCTCATCGAGGTGAGGCCCTAAGGCACACAGCGCAGGATCGGGGGATCCACTTCTGAGGTGACGGCGAGCCGCGCCCCGCCCCACAGGGCCGCGGGTTCGGTTCGGCGTGCCCGAAAACCGGAGGAAGCTCATGAGGCGAACACCGTCCCGACTTCTCATCCTTCCGACATCGGTCCTTCTCATCGCCGGGGGAGGCGCCGCCGTCCCCGCGGCCGCCGCGCCCGGCGGCGCCGTGCGGGTCGTGGAGACCCGCACCGAGTACGGCGAGCGCCCCCTCGGCATCGACGCCGCCCACCCGCGGCTGACCTGGCGGCTCGGCTCCTCCAGGCGCGGGCAGGTCCAGTCCGCGTACGAGGTGCGGGTGGCGTCCTCGCCGGAACGGCTCAGATCGCCCGACGTGTGGGACAGCGGCAAGGTCTCCTCAGGCCGTTCCGTCCTCGTCCCCTATGCCGGGCCGCAGCTCAAGCCCCGCACCCGCTACTACTGGTCCGTCCGGGTCTGGGACGGGAACGGCCGCCCCTCCGGCTGGAGCAAGACCACCTGGTGGGAGACCGGCCTGCTGGACGGCAGGAACCTCGCCGGGGAATGGATCGGGCACGACGCGCCACTCCCGATGCCCACCTCCTTCACCGGGCAGAACGACCCCGCGCAGCTCAAGGACGGCACCCAGGGGCAGACGTTCACCTCCGACAAGCCGGTGACGGCGGTGTCGATCCCGATGCCGACATGGCAGACCTCCGACGCGGACGTGACCCTCACCCTCCGCGAGAAGGGCCCCGGCGGCGAGGTCCTCGTGCAGCGCCGCATCGAGGACCATTCCGACAACGCCGAGGCCACCCTCACCCTCGACTCGCCCGCCCCCGCCGGGACGTACTACGTCGAGCAGTCCGAGCCGTCCGGGCAGATCGGCTGGTGGGGCCACACCGAGGACGGCTACGAGCACGGGCAGGCGTACGCGGACGGCGAGCCCGTCGCCGGCGACCGCCGCTTCAGCTTCGAGACGGAGTCGTCCGGGCCCGACGGGCTCACCTCGCAGCTCCGCAAGGACTTCACCGTCGGCAAGAAGGTCGCGCGGGCACGCCTGTACTCGACCGCGCTCGGCGTCTACTCCGCCGAGATCAACGGCCGCCGCGTCGGCGGCGACGAGCTGACCCCCGGCTGGACCGACTACGCCAAACGCGTCCAGTACCAGACCTACGACGTCACCAAGCTGCTGCGCCGGGGCGGAAACGCGATCGGCGCCACCCTCTCGCCGGGCTGGTACTCCGGGCACATCGCCATCTTCGGGCCCGGCCAGTACGGCGACCGCCCGTGGTTCCGCGGCCACCTCCAGATCGACTACACCGACGGCACCTCCCAGAAGGTCGCCACCGACCCGAGCTGGCGCAGCGGCGTCGGGCCGGTCCAGACCTCCGACCTGCTGATGGGCGAGGAGTACGACGCCCGCGAGCAGACCCCCGGCTGGAGCCGCCCCGGCTTCGAGGCGCCGGGCTGGAAGCCGGTCCTGCTGAACGAGGAGGCCGATCCGCTCCCGGTCGCGCAGGCGGCGGCGCCCACCCGGGTCCAGCAGGAGATCGACCCCGTGAAGATCACCAGCCCGGAGCCGGGCGTCCACATCTTCGACCTCGGCCAGAACATGGTGGGCACCGTGCGGCTGCGGGTGTCCGGCGAGGCCGGGCAGAAGGTGACGCTGCGGCACGGCGAGGTGCTCAACGACGACGGCACCCTCTACACCGCCAACCTCCGCACCGCCAAGGCCACCGACACCTACACGCTCAAGGGCGGCGGCACCGAGACCTACACCCCCCGCCACACCTTCCACGGCTTCCGGTACGTGGAGGTGACCGGCTACCCCGGCACGCCCGACCTCGACGCCGTCACCGGACGGGTCATGCACACCGCCGAGCCGTTCACGATGTCGTTCAAGACCGACGTGAAGATGCTCAACCAGCTGCACCGCAACATCACGTGGGGGCAGCGCGGCAACTTCCTCAGCATCCCGACCGACACCCCCGCCCGCGACGAGCGCATGGGCTGGTCCGGCGACATCAACGTCTTCGGCCGCACCGCCACCTACAACATGCAGTCGGCCCGCTTCCTGACCAAGTGGATGCAGGACATGCGCGACGCGCAGCCCGCCGATGGATCGTTCCCGGACGTCGCGCCGAAGGTCGGCTTCCTGGGCGGCGGCTCGGCCGGCTGGGGCGACGCGGGCGTCACCGTCCCGTGGAACCTGTACCAGGCGTACGGCGACCGGCAGGTGCTGGTGGACAACTACGCCGCCATGCAGAAGTGGATCACCTACCTGGAGGAGCACAGCGAAGGACTGCTCCGCCCGGCGTCCGGGTACGGCGACTGGCTGAACGTCGACGCCGAGACGCCCAAGGACGTCATCGGCACCGCCTACTTCGCCCACTCGGCCGCGCTGGTGGCCGAGACCGCCCGGACGCTGGGCAAGGACGCGGACGCCGAGCGCTACGACGACCTGGCCGGACGGGTGCGCGCCGCCTTCAACGAGGCCTACGTCACCGAGGGCGGCGCCCGCATCAAGGGCGACACCCAGACCGCCTACGCCCTGGCCCTGGAGTTCGGCGTGCTGCCCGAGAACGCGCGCAAACCGGCCGCCGACCGCCTCGTCGAGCTGATCAAGGCACGCGACTGGCACCTGTCCACCGGGTTCCTCGGGACGCCGGAACTGCTGCCGGTGCTCACGAAGACCGGGCACACCGACGTGGCCTACCGGCTGCTGCAGCAGAAGACGTACCCGTCCTGGGGCTACCAGATCGGCAAGGGCGCGACCACGATGTGGGAGCACTGGGACTCCATCAGGCCGGACGGCGGCTTCGAGGACCCGGCCATGAACTCCTTCAACCACTACGCCTACGGCGCCGTGGGCGAGTGGATGTACCAGCACATCGCCGGCATCAGCGCCGGCGAGCCCGGCTACCGCCGGACCGTGATCCGGCCCAGGCCGGGCGGTGACGTCCGCCGCGCGGACGCCACCTACGACTCGGTCTACGGGCCGGTCAGCACCCGCTGGTCGCTGAACGGCGACAGGTTCTCCCTCCACGTCTCCGTCCCCGTCAACACCACCGCCGAGGTCTGGGTGCCGGCCGCCGACGCCGGCGACGTCTCCCAGCGGGGCGCGAAGTTCCTGCGCATGCAGGACGGCGCCGCCGTCTTCGAGGTCGGCTCCGGCTCGTACCGCTTCACCACGAGCCGCTTCCCCTCCGGCTGACCGCGCGGGGGCCCGGTCCGGAGACCGGGCCCCCATGCCGCCGGACCTCCCCGCCATCCGGCTCCGTCACGTCGTCTTCCGTTCGTCCCACCCCCGAGGAGCCCGAGATGAGTGAACTCTCCAGGAGACGGTTCGTGCAGGCCGGCGGTGCCGCCACCGCGGCGATCACCGCGAGCGGCGCGATCACCGCACCCGCGGGCGCCGCGCCCGCGCACACCGCCCCCACACGCACCGCGAAGGCGCGGACGCTGCGTCCTGAGGATCCGCGGGTCGGCCACCTGCGGTCGCCGCTCGGCATCGACGACACGAAGCCGACGCTCAGCTGGCGGTACGCCGCCGGACCACGCAACGCCGCCCAGACCGCCTACCAGGTGCGGGCCGCGAGCTCGGACCGCCGGCTCGCGCACCCCGACCTGTGGGATTCCGGCAAGGTCGCCGGCGCGGCGGTCTCGGCCGTCTACGCGGGCCGCGCTCTGAAGTCCCGCGAACGGGTGTCGTGGCAGGTCCGGGTGTGGGACGAGCGGGGCCGCGCGTCCCGGTGGAGCGAGCCGTCCCACTTCGAGACGGGGCTGCTCGCCGCCGCCGACTGGACCGCCCACTGGATCGGGAACGAGGCGTGGTCGGCCGACCCGGAGCCGGTCGCGGCGACGGTCGCGTTCACCGCCCGTTCCGCCCGGTACGTCCGCCTGAACGTGACCCGGCTCGGTCTCCCGATCAAGGAGGGCTGGCCGTACGAGGTGTCGCGGCTCCAGCTCGCCGAGATCCGGGTCCTGGACGGGCCGTCCGGGACCGACCTGGCGCTCAGGGCCCCGGTGACCGCGTCGGAGAGCTACACCGTCGAGGGCCAGTGGGAGCCGGAGGCCGTCACCGACGGCTCGCTCACCACCGACGCCGCCCCCTTCGGCTACACGAGCATGGAGCGCAGGGAGCAGGACCTCACCGAGCCCATCTGGATCCAGATCGACCTGGGCGAGGAGCAGCGGTTCGACCGGATCCTGCTCTACCCGCGCACGGACGTGACGACCGGCGACGAGAAGACGGCCAACTTCCCGGAGGACTTCACCGTCCAGACGTCCGGCGACGGCGAGGCGTTCGAGACGGCCGCCACGGTCGAGGGCCAGGAGGCGCCGCCGCCGCTGCACCGCGCGCCCGAGGCGCTGCCCGTCTTCAAGCGGGAGTTCGAGCTCGGCAAGCGCGTCCGCTCGGCGCGCCTGTACGCCACCGCCCTCGGCGTCCTGGACATCACGCTCAACGGACGGCCGGTCAGCGACGCCGTACTGGAACCGCCGTACTCCACCTTCAGCAAGCGGCTCGTCTACTCGACCTTTGACGTGACGAAACTGCTCCGCCGTGGCGGCAACACCGTGCAGGTGGAACTCGGCCCCGGCATGGCCCACGTGCCCCCCACGCCCGGCCGCTACCAGAAGCTCACCCGATCCGACGGCAAACCGGCGTTCCTGGGCCAGCTCGAGATCACCTACACCGACGGCTCCCGGGACGTCATCGCCTCCGACACGTCATGGCGGACGGCGCTCGGCGCCACCACGTTCTCCAGCTGGTACGGCGGCGAGGACCACGACGCCCGCCGGACCCCGGGGGAGTGGGCGGACGCGATGATGGTCGCCTCCCCGACCGCGAGCCTCGCGGCCCGCACGTCGCCGCCGATCGAGCCCGTGGACGAGTTCCGCACCAAGAAGATCACCGAGCCGCGGGACGGCGTCTACGTCGTCGACCTCGGCACGAACATCGCCGGCTGGCCGAAGCTGCGCGTCCGCGGCCCGGCCGGGACGAAGGTGACGATGCGCCCCGGCGAACTGCTCGCCGGCGACGGGACCGTCAGCCAGCACACCACCGGCTCGCCCATCTGGGACACCTACACCCTGTCCGGCGACGGCACCGAGACCTGGCATCCCCGGTTCTGCTACCACGGATTCCGCTACCTGCAGATCGAAGGACTGCCCTCCCCGCCGGACGACGGCACGGTCACCGGCATCGTGCTGCGCGCCGCCAATGAGAAGGCAGGCTCGTTCACCAGCTCCCACGGCCTCCTCAACGACATCCACACGATCATCGACCGGGCCGTGCAGGGCAACATGTACTCCGTCCTCACCGACTGCCCGCACCGCGAGAAGCTCGGCTGGCTGGAGCAGGCCAACCTGGTGTTCCCCGCCGTCGCCCGCAACTACGACGTCACCGCCTACTACGGCTCGATCGTCCGCAACATCGCCGAGGCCCAGACCGAGGACGGCCTCGTCCCCGACATCGCGCCCGAGTTCACGGTGTTCTCCGGCGGGTTCCGCGACGACCCCAACTGGGGCAACGTCATCGTGTTCGCGCCCTGGCAGATGTACCGCGCCTACGGCGACGTCGCCACGCTCCGCACGTACTACCCGAACATGGTCCGCTACGTCGGCTACCTGTCGGGGAAGGCGGACGGGCATCTCCTCGACTACGGCCTCGGCGACTGGATCGCCTTCGACACCAGCACCCCGAAGGGCGTCACCGCCACGTTCGGCTACCACCGGGCCGTATCGGCCCTCGCACGGATCGCGAAGGTCATCGGCGAGGACGCCGACGCCGCGAAGTACGAGGCGCTCGCGGGCGAGATCGGCTCGGCGTTCCACGCCGAGTACGCCACCGGCGACACCTACGGGTCCGGCAGTCAGGCGTGCGACGCCCTCGCTCTCGACATGGGCGCGGTCCCGTCCGGCAAGAAGGACGCGGTCCTCGCCCACCTCGTCGACAGCATCAAGGCCAACGGCTACCACCTGACCGTCGGGGAGATCTCGCTGCCGTCGGTGTTCTACGCCCTGTCCGCCGCCGGCCGCGACGACGTCGTCCACGCCTTCGCCACGCAGACCGGCAACCCCAGCTACGGCTACCAGGTCGCCCACGGCGCCACATCGCTGACCGAGAACTGGGACGGCCCCACGTCCGGCAACTCCCAGAACCACTTCATGCTCGGCGCGATCGACGAATGGTTCCACGCCCATCTCGCCGGCCTCGGCCAGACCGGCGACTCGATCGCCTTCGAGACCCTCCTCATCCGGCCCTCCGTGGTCGGCGACATCACCCGCGCCGCCGCGACCTACGAGACGCCGCGCGGCCGGGCGGCCGCCTCCTGGCGCCGCACCGGCAGGAAGCTCCGCCTGGACGTCACCGTCCCGCCCGGCGCCAGGGCCCGCGTCGAGATCCCCCTCCCGGCCGGGGCCGGACGGCCCAAGGCCCCCGGGGACGCCACATGGATCGGCGTCGAGAACGGCCGGGCGGTCTTCGAGACCGGCTCCGGCGACTGGAAGTTCGAAGGGGCGGCGGCGTGACCCGCGACGGCATGACCCGGCGCCGTTTCCTCGGCGCGTCGGCGGCCGGAGCGACCGGCGTGGTCGTCCTCGGCTCCGCCGGCACCGCGGCGGCGGCCCCCGCGGGCGGCGCGGCGCGCCGCACACCGTCCGGCCTGCTGACCTCCCTCATGCCGGACGGCCTCGGGGTCACGGCGGCCCGGCCCAGGCTGAGCTGGCAGGTCGCCGACCTGGGGCACGGGACGGAGCAGACTCACCACCAGGTCCAGTTCGCGACGACCCCGGCCCGGCTGGAGCACGGCCCGCGCTTCTGGGACAGCGGCCGTGTCGCGTCCAGCGCCTCCGTCGCCGTGCCGTACGGAGGCCCGGCACTCTCGCCCGGGACGGCCTACTGGTGGCGCGTCCGGACGTTCGACGGGCACCGGTCGTCCCGCTGGTCCGAAGCGGCGCTCCTGGCCACGGGCGTCGGCGCGTGGACGGCCGAGCCGATCTGGACGCCGGCCGCACCAAGCCTGGGGGACGGTGTCCTCAAGGCCAGGGTGCGGATCACCGCGGTCGCGGCGAGCCTGTGGTTCCGGGCGTCCGGGACGGGCGCCAACTACCTGTGGCAACTCCGCGCCGGGACGCCCGGCGTCCTGAAGAAGCACGTGTGCGTGGACGGCACGTACCGGGTGCTGGAGGAGAAGCGCCTGGCGGTACCCGTCGAGGCGGGCCGCTGGTACGACGTCACGATCGCGATGACCGGCTCCACGTTCACGACGTCGATCGACGGCGCGGAGGTCGACGGCACGACCGACGCGACGTACCGGACGGGCACGGTCGGGATGCGCAACGGTTCCAGCGAGGCGAACGTCTGGGGCCGCGTCACGTTCACGGGTCCCGACGGCGAAGCCGTCATCGACGAGGACTTCACCGAAGGACGCGGCACGTTCTCCGCCGGGACCGTGGCCGACGGTGCCCTGACCCTGGAGAAGGGCCAGTCGACCCTGTCGTCGGCGGGTTCGCCGGACGACGACTGGGCGCTGCTCCGCACGGAGTTCACTCCGTCGCGCAAGCAGATCGTGGCCGCCGTGCTCCAGGTCGCGGCCCAGTCGCCGACACCGACGCGCCAGTACCCGGCGAAGATCTGGGTGAACGGCGAGGTGGCCGGTTTCGCGTCCACGCCTCATGGGCGCGGGGCACCGCGTTACAACTCGTTCGACGTGACGGCCTCGCTGAAGCCGGGACGGCGCAACGCGCTCGCCGCCCTGGCCTTCACCACCCAGGACAAACGGTTCCTCGCCCAGCTCGTCGTCACCTACGCCGACGGGACCACCACGACAGTCCGCAGCGGCACGAAATGGAAGGCGCGCCGCCAGGCCGGGATGCTGCGCGACGGCGGGACGTTCGGCACCGGCTTCTACCACGGCCCCCAGGAGTACTGGGACATGCGGGAGGAACCAGCCGGCTGGACGAGTCCCGGCTTCGACGACTCCGGCTGGGAGCCCGCGGCGGCCAAGGCGGCGATCGACGGGCTGGAGCCGGCGCTGATCGAGCCGGTCGAGCTGCACGACGTCCGGCCCGAGTCGGTGCGGAAGGTCTCGTCCGGTACCTGGCTGGTGGATCTCGGCAAGGAGATCGTGGGCGGCCTCCGGATCTCCGTGCGCGGAAAGGCCGGGCAGACCGTCGAAGTGAGGCTCGGCGAAGAGCTGAACGACGACGGGACCGTCAGGCACGCGCTGCGCGCAGGCGTCACCTACCGGGAGATCTGGACCCTCCGCGACGGCCGCCAGACCATCGAGCACTGGGGCTATCGCGGGTTCCGCTACGCGCAGGTCCTCTGCGATGACGGACTCGACCTCTCGCGCGCGGTCACAGGACGGGCCTGGCGCGCCGGCTGGCGCGGCTCCGACGCCTCGTTCTCCAGTTCCGACCCCGACCTCGACCGCCTGTACGACATGTGCCGCTACTCGATCGAGGCGACGCGCGGCGACCTCTACATCGACACCCCGACCCGCGAACGCGGCCCCTACGAGGGGGACGCGCTGATCAACCAGGCGTCCGAGTACGGGGTGCAGCGGTCGTATGCGCTGGCCCGCGCGTCCGACGTGTTCCTGGCGCGCAACCACACCTGGCCGACCGAGTACCGGCTGATGAACGTCATGTCGGCCTGGCAGGACTACCTGCACACCGGTGACCCTGAGCAACTCGCCGCCGACTACGACGTCCTCGCGGCCAAGCACCTGACGTCGTACCTGGGCGACGACGGGCTCGTCCACAAGGACCCCGGCTCGTCCAGCCGCGACCTCGGCGATCTGGTCGACTGGCCCGTGTCCAACCGGGACGGCTACGTTTTCACCGAAGTCAACACCGTCGTGAACGCCTGCCAGTACGCCGCGTTCACCGCCATGGCCGACATCGCCGCCGTCCTGGGCAAGACCGGCGACGCGAGGACATGGCGTGGGCGGGCCGACAAGCTCGCCGCCGCCATGCGCGAGAAGCTCCTGGACACCGCCAACGGACGGTTCGTCGACGGCGTAGGCACCACCCACAGCGCACAGCACGCGACCGCCTACCCGGTCGCGCTCGGTGTGGCCGGACCCGGCACGGTCCCCGATTCCGTCGTCCACGCCTTGGGCAAGACCCTCGCGGACGGCGGCATGAAGGTCAGCGTCTACGGCGCGCAGTTCCTCCTGGACGCCCTGTTCGCCACCGGACGGGCCGAGGCTGCGATCGGCCTGATGACGGCCAAGGGCCTCAGCTCGTGGCTGCACATGATGGACGACCTCGGTGCGACCATCGTCGCGGAGGCGTGGGACCCGTCCCTGAAGCCCAACATGACGTTCTCCCACGCCTGGGGTTCCGCACCCGCGAACGTGATCCCGCGCCACATCCTCGGCGTGCGGATCACCGCGCCGGGCGCCGCCGAGATCGAGGTCCGGCCCCGCCCCGGCGGCCTCACCCGGTTTTCCGGCCGCGTCCCCACGGTCCGCGGCCCGGTCTCCGTCGCGCTGAACCGGGAGAGGCGCTACCGGCTGGACGTGGACGTGCCGCCCAACACCTCGGCCCGGCTCGTCATCGAGCTGGGCGACGCCGACCCCCGCGACGTCCACGTCACCGGACCCCACGCCCGCGCCCCCCGCACCACGGGCCGCGACGCCACCGGCCGGCTCCTCACCATCGGCCCGGTCGGCTCGGGCCCCATCTCAGTGAACGGGAGTAACGGGTGAACACTGCCCGCCGGTACTTGGTCACCACGGCGACACATGCATGCAGGTTGGACCTGGATTTGCGTCATCCCTGATGTCATGGACTGAAACTGACCGTGACTACATCTGCGCCCCGAGGTATAGTAACGGATATTGATGGTCAAAATATGTGACTAAATAGTACGGGAGGCGGTCATGGACGCGGAGCGCGAGGTCCCCGACCTGGGCATGCTGGCCGGCCAGTTGATGCGGGCGCTGCAGGAGGAGTTGTTCCAGCGTCTGGCCGAGCAGGGGCACCCGGACGTCCGGCCGCGGCACGGCACCGTCCTCGCGTTCCTCGAGCCCGCGGGCGTGCGCGCCACCGAGCTGTCGGCCCGGTCCGGGCAGCACAAGCAGATCGTCGGCACGATCGTGGACGAACTCGTCGCGCTCGGGTACGTCCGCCGCGAACCCGACCCCGCGGACCGTCGCGCCAAGCGGATCGTCCCCACCGAGCAAGGGCTCGACGAGGTCGCGAAGGCCCGCGCCATCCTCGCCGGCATCGAGGAGCGCCACCGGCGGACGATGGGTGAAGAGCGCTTCGACGCCTTCAAGGACGCGCTCCAGGAGATCGCCCGCGACCAGCGCGCCCGCGAGACCGGCTGAGATCCGCCCAGCGCTACCGAGCCCGCCGCCGTCACAGATCGTCACTCAACGTAACGTTCTGCATGTGGGGGATGATCGGGGGAGCTGGACGGGGCCCGGCGGACTGCGCGTCACGGCGGTGCGGCTGAGCGGTGCGCACCGGGTCCTGGCCGAGTTCGCCGGCGTGCGCGGGCCGAGCGCGTTCCTGGTGACGAGGAACGGGGTGCTCGCCGGGCGCGGCTATTACGCGTCCGTCGAGGACCTGGCGGAGGTGGTCGATCTGGCCGAGCTGCGCGCTCGCTAGCGGCACCCCGGGTTGCGCGGGACGGTCCGGCACGTGTAATCGGTTACACCGTGATCGAAGAACGCTCGCAGAGCTGGGAAGTCGTCGTCGTCGGATCGGTCAACGCGGACCTGGTGGTCGGCGTCGACCGGAGGCCCGCGCCGGGGGAGACCGTGCTCGGCTCCGACCTCGCCACCCATCCGGGCGGCAAGGGCGCCAACCAGGCCGTCGCGGCGGCGCGGCTCGGCGGGCGGGTCGGCATCGTCGGGCGCGTCGGCGACGACGGGCACGGCGAGATGCTCCGCGGCGCCCTCGCCGCCGACGGCGTGGACCTCGCCCATCTGACCACCACCCAGGGCACGCCGAGCGGTGTCGCGCTGATCACGGTCGGGGCGGACGGCGACAACAGCATCATCGTCTCGCCCGGCGCCAACGCGCGGGTCGGCCCGGACGACGTCGCCGCCGCCCGAGCCATGATCGCCGGTGCCTCGGTCGTGTCGTTCCAGCTGGAGGTTCCGCTGCCCGCCGTCGAGGCCGCCGCCCGAGCCGCCGCCGAGGCGGGCGGGCGGGTCGTCCTCAACCTCTCGCCGCCGGCCCCCGTCCCGGACGAGCTGCTCGCCCTCTGCGACCCTCTCGTCGTCAACGAGCACGAGGCGGCCTACCTGCTGGGCGGCGACGGCGGGCCGCACGAGACGGCGGCGGCGCTCGTCGGGGCCGTTCCGGGGGGCGTGGGGGGTCGTCCCCCCACAAGGAATCGGTCCGGGCCCCGGTCGGTCGTCGTCACGCTCGGGCCCGAGGGGGTCGTGGTCGCGGACGGCGAGGGGACGGCGTCCGTTCCGTCCCCGAAGGCGGAGGCCGTCGACACGACCGGCGCGGGCGACGCCTTCACGGCCGCGCTCTGCCTGCGGCTCGCCCGCGGGGACTCGCTGCGGGACGCCGCTCGCTACGCCACCCGGGTGGGCGCCGCCGCCGTCCGCAAGCACGGCGCGCAGAGCTCCTACCCGGCGCCGGACGAGCTGCCCGAGCCGCCCGCGGGCTGAGCAGCGGGCTCCGCGGCCGCCACAATGCCGTGTCCTGCCGTGCTCCGCACCTGCGGGAACATGTCCGTTCTGACGGTTCGGGGCTGGTCGTCCCGAAGGGCCGGAGTGCCGTCCGATATTTTTTGCGCATGCGACTCGGCGTGCTGGACGTGGGCTCGAACACCGTGCACCTGCTGGTGGTGGACGCCCACGAGGGGGCCCGGCCCCTCCCCGCGTACTCCCACAAGGCGGACCTGCGGCTCACCGACCACCTCGACGAAGGAGACAGCCTGTCCGGGGAGGGCGAGGCGCTGCTGCGCAACTTCATCGACGAGGCGCTCCAGGTCGCCGAGGACAAAGGCGTCGAGGACCTCGTCGCCTTCGCCACCTCCGCGCTCCGCGACGCCGCCAACGGCGAGGAGGTCCTCGAACGCGTCCGCTCCGACAAGGAGATCGACATCCGGGCGCTGCCGGGCGAGGAGGAGGCGCGGCTGACGTTCCTCGCCGTCCGGCGCTGGTTCGGCTGGTCGTCGGGGCGGCTGCTCGTGGTGGACATCGGCGGCGGCTCGCTGGAGATCGCGTCCGGGATCGACGAGGAGCCGGACGTGGCGTTCTCCCTGCCGCTCGGCGCGGCGCGGCTCACCCGCGACCGGTTCACCGCGGACCCGCCGCCCCCGGAGGAGGTCCGCGACCTGCGCCGCCACGTCCGCGCGGAGATCGCCCGCCGGGTCGGGGACGTCGCCAAGTACGGACCGGCCGACCACGCGGTCGCCACGTCCAAGACGTTCAAGCAGCTCGCCCGGGTCGGCGGCGCCGCCCCCACGGCCGAGGGCCCCTACCAGCGGCGCGTTCTGGCGGGCGCCGACCTGACCGAGTGGGCCGACAAGCTCGCGCCGATGCCGTCCGCCGAGTGCGCCGCGCTGCCGGGCGTCTCCGAGCGGCGCGCCCCGCAGCTGCTCGCCGGCGCGATCGTCGCGGACGCCGCGATGGACCTGTTCCAGCTCACCGAGCTGGAGGTCTGCCCCTGGGCGCTGCGCGAGGGCGTCATCCTGCGCCGCCTCGACATGATCACCGCCTGACCCCGGCGCGGCCGGTCAGGCGTCGGCCCCCGAGGGCAGGACGGGAGCCTCGCAGCCGTGCCGGGCGGCGGACGCCTCGGCGAAGCGGGCCAGATCCGCGAGTTCGGCCTCGGTGGGCGGCTCCGCATCGTCCTCAGAGGCGCCGTCCCCGGCGGCGAGGTTCCTGGTGTAGTCCCGGGGCACCGCACGGTAGTACGCGGTTTCCAGGACGCCCTCACAGGCGGCCGTGCCCCACATGGAGGAAGCGCTGACGCCCGCGGGGTCGTCCGCTTCCGGATCGATCTTGGGGTAGGGGCCGTACGCGGCGGTCAGGACCAGTCCGTCCTTGAGGACGCAGTACTCGACCGGGGAGATGCCCGCCGGCGTCTCGCGGGCGGACGGACGGGACGTCATCCCCTTGCAGGTGCCCGTGGCGCCGGAGACCCGGCTGAAGGTCTCCGGCGGCAGCGGTGCGATGCCCTCGATCCTGGAGCCCGGCTCGGTGTCACATCCCGTCTTCTCGGCGGCGCGCCGGGCGATGTCCGTCACGAGGCGGGCGATGTCCGCCCGGTGCCGCGGGTCCATGTCGGCGCCGTAGCCGTCCCTGACGGTGACGAGGAGGCCCTTGGCCTCCAGGAAGGGCCAGCCGTCGCAGCCGAGGAGCACCTCCGCGGTGTCGCTGTCGTCGTCCCTGACGACGAAGCCCGTCCACCCGGATCCGAGCGGCACCGGCATGGCCTGGTGGCGCGGCTTGAAGGCGCGCGTGCCGAACGGCCGGCCGGTTCCGGTGGCGGGCTCGATGGTGACCAGGATGTTGTTCGCCTTGCAGCGCCTGCTGAGTTCCGGGACCCCGGCGGAGTCGCCGATGAGCCGGTCCTCGATGTCGAGGTCGTCGGCATCGAAGATCATGCCGAGCGTGTCGCGGGCCGGGAGCATTCCGCCGCAGATCTCCGACAGACGCTCCTCGGGCGAGTCCGGCCGCAGCAACAGGTAGCCGCCGCCGAGCAGGACCAGCACCGCGAGGCCCAGGCCGCCCCGGGTGACCCAGGAGTCGTGTCGCCACCGCATGCGGGGCAGAGTAGTGGCTGCGGCCGCTACGTCCAGGCGGGGTGGCCGAACGTGCGCCCTTGCGGAGTGACCACCCGGTCGCCGGTGCCGTCCAGGCGGACGGCGTGGACGACCGGTTCGGTGACCGAGCCGCGCACGTAGCAGATCCAGTGGCCGTCGGGGGACCACGCCGGGTCCATGTCGTCCCGGCCGCCCGTGGTCACGGCGCGCGCCCCGGACCCGTCGGCGTTCATCACCCAGATCGAGCTGTGCTCGGACTCGCCCCGGGTGAACGCGATCCTGGAGCCGTCGGGGGACCACTCGGGGTCCACCGAGCGGACGCCGTCCCTGGTCAGCTTCGTCCAGGGCGACCCCGGGGTGTTCGGGTCGAGGGTGTAGATCTCCTCGTCGCCGTCGCGGTCACTCCAGAACACGAGCTTCTGCGTGGACGACCACATCGGATCGTCCTTGACCGAGTCGTCCCGGGTGAGCCGGGTGACGTCGTGCCCCCGCAGGGTGATCGTGAAGATCTGCCGGGTGCCGCCGTCGTCGCCGATGTAGGCCAGCCGCGTGCCGTCCGGCGACCAGGTCACCCGGCCGCCCGCGATGTCGGTGACCTTCCGCGCGCCGGAGCCGTCGGCGTTCATCACCCACGCCTCCCGCTCGCCGCCGCCCGTCCGGGTGAACGCGATGCGGCGGCCGTCCGGGGACGGCTCGGGCAGCATCTCGCAGCGGTCCCCGCCGGCGAGCGTCGTCGCGGACGGCTCGCCCGGCCGGTAGCGGCCGATGTCGGCGTGGCACGACTCCGGCCAGCCGGGCCGGGTGTCGATCCGGACGAGCATCGGATCGGACGGGAACGCCGCGGGCCCCGGCGGCTTCTCCGCCTCGCCGGACGGCCCGGCGAAGTAGTAGAGGCCTCCCGCCACCGCTCCGGCCACCAGCACGCCCGCCACGGCGGTGGCGGTGAGCTTGGCGCGTCTGGAGGGCCCGCCGCGACGGTCCGGACCGTCCGCCCGGCCGGGCACCGGGGGAAGGACAGGGGCCGTGGGTACGTCGGGCGGAGGCGCGGTCAACGGGACCGGTACGGGTGGCGGGG
>NZ_SMKK01000556.1 GCF_004348425.1 Actinomadura sp. 7K507 | reverse complement strand
CCCGCCGCCTCGTAGGCCTGTTTGAAGCGCAGCAGGGCCATCCCCCGCTTACGGGTGTCGCCGTAGGCGTAGTACGACAGGTAGAGGCAGCACCGCTTGCGGTGGTCGAACGTGGCGACGTAGTCCGACTCCAGCTGCTGCAGCGGGGTCGCGTCCAGGTGGTCGAGGAAGCGGCCCAGCGGCGTGGCGGCGGACGCGGGCAGCCCAGCGACGGCCCGGCGCAGCAGCGGGCGCCGCTCCAGCAGCTCGGCGTCGGGGTAGCCGAGCAGCAGCGACGCGACCTGCCAGGCCGTGGCCGTCTCGGCCTCGCTGAGCCCCGGCCTCCTCGTGGGCTTGAGCTTGGCCGGGTTGAGTTTGGCGGCTTTGAGCTTGGCGGGGTCGAGTCTCACGGCTTGGGCTCCGTTTCGGCGTCGCCGGAGTCGGCGGGCGGGTTCGTGCCGTCCGGGCCCGGTCCCTGCGTCCCGCGTTCGGGGAACAGCCCGGCGGGGGCGCCCTTGCCGTCCCAGTTGAGCAGGTTGACGCGCTTGTGCTTGTTCTCCGGGTCCACGGGGCTGTCGGCGGTCTGGCGCTGCTGGAGCATGTGGAAGTTCTCCACGGCGACCGGGTTCGGGCCGCCGGACCCCTCGCCGAACGGGCCCGAGCCGCCGCCCATGCCGGAGCCGCCCATGCCGGGCCCG
>NZ_SMKK01000555.1 GCF_004348425.1 Actinomadura sp. 7K507 | reverse complement strand
CCGCCTGGCGGAGCGATTCGACGAAGCTCTTCGCGTCCTCCTCGCCTTCGTCGTCCTCCGGACGCGCCAGGCGCTTGCGGATGATCCATTGGTCGACGGTGAGCCGGCCGCCGCCGCCCGCGGCGAACAGGAGGCTGGCCATGCCGAGGACGAGGACGAGTTCGAAGCCGTTCTCGACCGTCGTGCCGTCCACGAGGAAGAGGCCCTCGGCGGCGTGGACGAACACGAACGCGCCGACCATGTCCACGAACAGCAGGGCACCGGTGATGGGCAGGCCCAGCCCGGCGATCAGCGCGGCGCCGCCGAGCAGTTCGACGAACGCGGAGTAGACGGCGGCGGCGGTCGGGAGCGGTACGCCGAGGTCGTCGAACGACCCGCTGGTGGCGGTGACGCCCGCCTCGATCTTCTGCCAGCCGTGGGCCATGAACACGACGCCCACGCCGACCCGTGCGAGGACTGCCGCGATGTCGTAGAGCGGCCGGGTGCGCATGCCATCGACTCCTTCAGCGGGGGACACCGGCCCGGTTATCCGGCGTGGCGTATGGCGTCCGCCGGACGGGTCGCGCGAACATACCAGGCGGAGTGCGGCGAGTTCGGAGAAATGCGGAAGATCACCTTTTGGTGGGATTCCGCCTCGGTTCGTCCCCCGGTCAGCGGGTCCGGCCGCGGGGCTTCAGGCGTGTGGCGG
>NZ_SMKK01000056.1 GCF_004348425.1 Actinomadura sp. 7K507 | reverse complement strand
GCCGCTGGATCTACTACACCTCCGGCACGACCGGCGGAGCCAAGGGCGCCCGCCACACCGACGGCTCGGTCATCGCGGCGGCGCGGGGCGCGATCGGGCGGCACCGCAAGGTCCCGTCCGATGTCAGCGCGATCGCCTGGCCGTTCCCCCACGTCGGCGGCGTCTCCATGCTCGCGTCCGTGCTGATCGCGGGCGGCAGGCTGGTGCTGTACGACCACTTCGACCCGGAGACCACCCCGATGCGCATGGCCGCGCACGGGACGACGGTCCTGGGTTCGGCGACCCCGTTCTTCAAGGCGTACGTCGCCGCGCAGCGCCGCTACGGCGAACGTCCGCTGTTCCCCGCGCTGCGCGTGTGCGTGGCGGGCGGCGCGGCGGTGCCCGGGTCGGTCAGCCGGGAGGTCGCCGAGGTGCTCGGCGTTCCCGGCATAGTCGACGCCTGGGGCCTCACCGAGTTCCCGGTCGCGGCCAGCCAGACGCCCGAGGACCCGGACATCGGCACGAACGTCGGCCTCCCCACCCCGGGCGTGCGCGTCCGCGTCGTCGACGGGGAACTGCGGCTCAAAGGCCCGCAGTGCTTCCTCGGCTACGTCGACGCCTCGCTCGACGCCGAGGGCTTCGACGAGGACGGCTGGTTCCGGACCGGCGACCTCGGCACCGTGGACACCGGCGGCCGGATCCGCATCACCGGCCGGCTCAAGGACGTGATCATCCGCAACGCGGAGAACATCTCGGCCAGGGACGTCGAGGAGGCGCTGCTCAGCCACCCGGCCATCGCCGACGCCGCGGTGATCGGCGTCCCGGACCCCCGGACGGGCGAACGTGTCTGCGCCGTGGTGGTGGCCCGTCCCGGCGGACGGGAGCCCACCCTGGACGGCCTCGCCGAGCACTGCCGGGCCGCCGGGCTCGCCCGCTTCAAGGCCCCCGAGCGCCTCGTCGTCCTCGACCAGCTGCCTCGCAACCCGATGGGCAAAGTACTCAAGAACGAGCTGCGGTCCGCCCTGGCGGAGCCGTAGGCCGAGAAGGGATCTTCGTGGCGACGGTCAAGAGGGCGATCGACTGCCTGGTGAACGTGAGCCTGACGGGCGGCCAGGACCCGCCCGACTGGCTGGTGCGGGTCAAGGAGGACTACTTCAAGGGCGACGACTCGTTCTTCCGCGACGCCGACTACGACGAGCTGATCGACGAGATGGACCGGCTCGGAGTGCGCCGCGCCATCCTCCTGAGCCCCCTGAACGCGGGCCCTTCCTCGCTGGCCCGGAAGTTCGCGGAGAAGGCGCCCGACCGCTTCTCACTCGGCATCGGCCGCCTCGACCTGCTGCGCCCGATGCCGACCCTCCGCGCCCTGACCGAGGTCGTGGCCAGCGCGCCCGTGTCCTACGTCTCGGTCGGCCCGAGCTTCTGGGGCGACGGCAACTACCCGCCCAGCGACGCGGTCTACTACCCGCTCTACACCAAGGCGTGCGAGCTGGGCCTGCCCGTCTGCGTCAACACCGGCCTGCCGGGGCCGCCGCTGCCGGGCGAAGCGCAGAACCCCATCCATCTCGACCGGGTCTGCGTCCGCTTCCCGGAGCTGAAGCTGTGCATGACGCATGGCGCCGACCCCTGGTGGGACACCGCCGTCCGGCTGATGATCAAGTACCGGAACCTGCACCTGATGACGTCGGCCTGGTCGCCGAAGCACCTGCCGCAGTCGCTCGTCCACTACATCTCGACGCGCGGCAAGAAGAAGGTCATCTTCGCCTCGGACTCCCCGGTGCTGTCCCTCACCCGCACCGTCACCGAGGCGGCGGCACTGGGCCTCGCCCCCGAGGTCCTCGACGACTACCTGTTCGGCAACGCGAACCGGTTCTTCTTCGACGGCGCGGCGGCCTGACATGTCTGTTCAGCGCGACCCTGTTCAACGCGACCCTGTTCAGCACGATTCTGTTCAACACGGTTCTGTTCAGCGCGGTTCTGTTCAGCACGAGGTTCGTGACGGGGTTCTCGTCGTGCGGATCGACCGTGAGAACCGGCGCAACGCGCTCGACCAGGAGTCCACGCTGCGCCTGGTCCGGCTGCTGGAGGACGCGGCGCTGGACGAGTCACTCAGGGCCGTCCATCTCACGGCGGCCGGACGCGACTTCTGCTCGGGCTCCGACTGGGTGTCGGCCAACTCGGGTAGCGCCGCCAACTCTGCCAACTCTGCCAACTCCGGCGACTCCGGTGACAGGGAAAGGCCACGCCCCGCGAGCCTGGTCAGGCGCCTGCCGCTGCAGAGCCATCGCCTGATCGAGCTGCTGCTGACCATTCACCTGCCGGTCGTCGCGACCGTGCGGGGCTTCGCCGCCGGGCTCGGCTGCCAGCTCGCCCTCGCCGCGGACTTCACCGTGGCGGACGAGGACGCGACGTTCTGGGAGCCGTTCGTCCACCGCGGATTCACCCCCGACACCGGTGCGACATGGCTGCTCCCGAGGCTGGTCGGGCTGGCCCGCGCGCGGCGAATGCTGCTGCTGGGCGAGAAGGTCAGCGGCGCGCAGGCGGCGGAATGGGGCCTGATCCACGAGGCCGTCCCCGCCCCGGACCTGGACGACCGCTCCAACGAACTGGTCGCCTCGCTGGCAAAGGGCCCGACCGTCGCCCTGGGCCTGACGAAACAGTCGCTTCTGCGAGCGGCGGAGGCGCCCCTGACCCGCGCCATGTCCGACGAGTCGTACGCCCTCGAACTCGCCGCCCGGACAGCCGACTTCAAGGAGGGCCTCGCCGCCTTCAAGGCCCGCCGCGACTCCGACTTCACCGGGCGATGACCGACACCAGAGGAGACCCGCGCATGGGCCCTGCCGATCCACCGCATCCCCTTCCCGACGAGACGGTAGGGCCCGACGAGACGGTCCGGCCCTACGAGACGGTCCGGCTGGACGTGGACCGCGACGCGCGAGTGGCCACCGTGACCCTCGACCGCCCGAAGCGCCTCAACGCGTTCAACAAGAAGATGTGCCACGAGGTCGCCGACGCCTGGCGGCGGATCAAGCTCGACGAGTCGGTCAACGCCGTCGTCCTCCGGGCGGCCGGGGAGCGTGCGTTCAGCGCTGGCCTGGACGTCCGGGAGCGCTACGAGCAGCCGGACGACATCTGGAACCACGAGGATCCCGGGGAGCTCCTCAGCCCGAAGTGGCAGAAGCTGTGGAAGCCGGTCGTCTGCGCGGTCCAGGGCATGTGCACGGCCGGGGCCTTCTACTTCGTCAACGAGGCGGACATCGTCATCTGCTCCGAGGACGCGACGTTCTTCGATTCGCACGTCACCTACGGCATGGTCTCGGCCATCGAACCCGTCGGCCTGATGCGCCGCATCGGGCTCGGCGACACGCTGCGCATGGCACTGCAGGGCAACGACGAGCGGGTCGGCGCGGCGACCGCGCTGCGCGTGGGCCTGGTCACCGAGGTCGTCCCGGCAGACCGGCTCTGGGCCAGGGCGGACGAGATCGCGCGGGGCGTCGCGCGCAAGCCGTCGGCCGCGACGCAGGGCACCGTCCGGGCGATCTGGGAGTCACTGGACAAGCCGTATCGGGCGGCCGTCGAGCAGGGCCTCACCTACACCCGGCTCGGCAACCCGATCGGCATGAGCCAGGTCGACCGCGAGCAGGCGCTCGACGGGGACGTGGTGATCAGATGAGCGCGCTCTCCGGCGGGCTCGGCCGGACGCTGCGGATCGACCCCGCCGCGCCCGCCATCGAGTTCGAGGACGCCTGGTGGAGCTGGGGCGATGTCGCGCGGATCGCGGAGTCGGCCGCCGCGTCGGTGCCGCGGCCCGGGGCACCGGTCGGGGTGATCCTGCGGAACACGCCGTGGCATGCCGGGGCGCTGCTCGGTGTCCTGATCGCCGACGGGTGCGTGGTGACGATCAACCCCGGGCTCGGGCGTGCGCCGGCCGAGGTCGGCGAGCTGAACCTCGCGGGGCTGGTGGGCACGGACGCCGACCTGGAGGCGTTCGGACGTCCGGTCACCGATCCGGCGGCACCGGCCAGGCCGGGCGTCGCGGTGCGGATGCTGACGAGCGGGACGACCGGACCGCCCAAGCGCGTGGACATCACCGCCGACACGCTCACGCGGACCATGGAAGGCGCCAAGCACTACGAGTCAGGCCGCCGCCCCGAGCCGGTGCTGCGGCACGGCGTGGCCATCGTGAACTCTCCGCTCGTCCACATCGGTGGCCTGTTCCGCGTCGTGCAGTGCGTGCTGGACGGCCGCTCCTTCGTGCTCCTGCCCCGCTTCGAGGTCGGGGCGTGGGCCGGCGCGGTGCGCCGCCACCGGCCGAAGACGGCGAGCCTGGTGCCGGCCGCGCTCCGCATGGTCCTCGACTCGGACCTGACCCGCGAAGACCTGTCCGGCCTCCTGTCGGTGGTCTCCGGGACGGCGCCGCTGGACCCGGCCGACGCGGACGCGTTCACCGAACGCTTCGGCGTGCCCGTGCTGACCTCGTACGCGGCCACCGAGTTCGGCGGCGGCGTGGCGGGCTGGACCCTCGCCGACCACCGCCGCTACTGGACGGCCAAGCGAGGCAGTGCCGGACGTGCGCATCCCGGCTGCGGCCTGCGCGTGGTGTCCCCGGAAGGCGAGGAACTGCCCGTGGACGAGGCGGGCCTGCTGGAGGTGCGTCCAGCACAGTTCGGTGCCGATGCGCCATGGGTCCGCACGACCGACCTGGCCCGTATCGACGGCGACGGGTTCCTGTGGATCGTGGGACGCGCGGACCAGACGATCATCCGGGGCGGGTTCAAGGTGCAGCCCGATCACGTCCGGTCCGTGCTGGAGCGGCATCCGGCCGTCCGGAGCGCGGTCGTGCTGGGCGTCCCTGACGCGCGCCTCGGCGAGGTGCCGGTCGCGGTGATCGAGTCGCGGCCGGGACACGCGCCCCACCGGGAGGAACTCCTCGCCCACGCCGCCGAGGCACTGGCCCGCTACGAGCTGCCGACCGAGGTGACGTTCGTGGACGCGCTGCCGCGTACCCCGTCCGGCAAGGTCGACCTCCCCGCCGCACGGGCCCTCCTGGGGGCGTCATGACCGAGCCGTGGGTGTTCGGGGAGCGGGCACTGCCCGAGCAGGAACGCTTCGCGCGGGAGGTCAGGGACCTGTGCTCGGTGGTACTCGCCCTAGAACACACCGACCCGCTCCTAGAGGACGTGACCCGCACGCTGACCGCGGCCCGCCGGCGACTGGCCCGCCGCGTGCCACCCGAACCGGGACCACGCGTCGGAGCCAAGGCCGACACCAGCGGGCGCGTCTACCTGGACCACGGCCGGGACGTCGGCGAGTTCAACCCGATGTTCCCGCCCTACGGCATCACGGTCGACGGTCCGGCGCGGGCGACCGGGACCGTGCGGTTCCCGATCTGCTACGAGGGGCCGCCGGGCTGCGTGCACGGCGGATTCCTGGCCGTCTTCGCCGACTGCGTCGTCCAGCACCACAACTGCGCGGTCGGGCAGACGGGCAAGACGCGCGGGCTGGAACTGCGCTACCGGCGTCCCGTCCCGGTGTCGAGGGACCTGGACTTCGAGATCGACAGGACGGTCGCGGACGGCTCGGTCCACTCGAAGGTGCGGCTGATGTCGGACGGCGAGCTGCTCTGCCACGCGACGACCAGCGCGATCTGCGGCGACCGCGCGAACCTGCCCGCCGTCTCCGCCAGGAGGTGACATGCGAACCGTGGGCGACGTGCTCCGCTCCAGAACATCCGACGATCACACGTTCCTGGTGTGCGACGACGAGCGGCTGACCTACCGCGACGCCTGCCGGGAATCGCGCCGCCTCGCGAAAGGCCTGGTCGCGGCGGGTGCCGGCCACGGAACACACATCGGCCTCCTGATCCCCAGCGGCGCGGATTTCGTCGTCGCCGCCCTGGCCGCCGCGCGCATCGGAGCGGTGGCCGTCCCGATGAGCACGATGTCCACGACGGCGGAACTGCACACGCTGATCGACGGCTCCGACACCGAGATCCTGCTGGCCTTCCCGTCCTACCGGTCGAAGGACTTCGAGACGATGCTGCGAGAGGCCGCAGGACTCGGCGCACCAGTCTTGCGGGAGGTTCTCTTCACCGGCGGGGACGCCTGGCACGGCCTGCTGAACGACGCCGACACGGTGAGCGACGACCTCTTCGAAGCGATCGAGGCCGATGTCACGCCGTCCGACGACCTGGTCATCGTGCACACGTCCGGCTCGACCAGCGCGCCGAAGGGCGTCGTCCACACGCACGGCGCGCTGCTCGACCACCTGCGGGTGCTGAACGAGATGCGCGACTACGGCCGCGGCGAGACCCTCTTCTCCAACTCGCCGTTCTTCTGGATCGGCGGGTTCGCCTACACCCTGCTCGGCACCCTGCTCGCCGGCGCGACGCTCGCCTGCTCGCGCGCCGCCGAACCGTCCGGCGTGCTGGACGTCATCGAGCGCGAACGTCCCACGATGGTGAACGGCTACGCCTCGTCGGTAGCCGCCCTGGCCGCCGACCCCAGCTTCCCGCGCCGCGACCTGTCGTCCATCCGGCGCGGCAACCTGTATCCGATCATGCCGGACAGCGCCCTCCCCGCCGATCCCGGGCTGCGGACGAACATGCTCGGGACGACCGAGGGAGGCAGCGTCGTCCTAGCCGGACGTGACAACGCGGACGACCTGCCGGAGAGCAGGCGAGGCTCGTTCGGACGCCCCGTCCCCGGCTACGAGGCCCGGATCGTCGACCGGGAAACCGGCGCCGACCGCCCGGTGGGGGAGAAGGGCGAGCTGTGGCTGCGCGGCCCCGCTCTCATGCGCGGCTACTACGGCGTGGAGCGGTTCGACACTTTCGACGACGACGGCTGGTTCCACACCGGCGACATGGCGCGCACCGACGAGGCGGGCCACTGGTACTTCCTCGGCCGCGCCGACGACCTGATCAAGACGGCGGGCGCGAGCGTGTCGCCCGCCGAGGTGCAGGACGCGATCCGCACCGCCACCGGCCTGGACTCCTACGTGTTCGGCCTGCCAGATGCCGAGCGCGGCCAGGTGGTGGCGGCCGTCCTGGTCACCGGCGACGGCCCCCCGCCCGCCCTGCGTGAGTCCCTCGCCCCGGTCCTGTCGCCCTACAAGATCCCCCGGGTGGTGCGCGCCGTACCGGTCTCGCGCGTGCCTCTCCGCTCCAGCGGCAAGGTGGACATGAACGCACTGGCGGAGTTGTTCGATGACCGTTGACCAGAAACCCACGATCCCCACCGCCCTGGCGTCGCTCACCGACCGGTGCCCGAACCGTGATGCGCTGGTGACCGCCACCGAGCGGATCACCTGGACCGAACTGGACGTTCGCAGCCGTGGCCTCGCCGCCGTCCTCGCCGATCGCGGCGTCACCCGCCGCACCCGCGTCGGGCTGCTGATGGAGAACGGCATCGACTGGGCGGTCCACGCCTTCGCGATCATGCGGATGGGTGCCGTGCTCGTCCCCCTCAGCACCTTCCTCCGCGCACCCGAACTCGACCAGCAACTGCGGACCGCGGCCGTGGAGCGCCTGATCCTGGTGGACGGCTTCCGCGACAGGAACTTCCTGGACGAGTTCAAGGACCTGCTGCCTCTCGGTGCCCGGGACGGCCGAACGCCTCGCCTGCCAGCCCTCCGCTCCGCCTGGCGCCACGACGAGCTACGGGACGCCCCGCCATCCAGCGAGAAAGCGTCCGCCCTGGAGGACCGCGTCCGCCCCGCCGACGACCTCGCGATCATGTTCACCTCCGGCAGCCGAGGAACCCCCAAGGGCGTCATCCACACCCACGGGAACGCGCTGCGCGCCGTGGCCGCGAGCCTGCCCATCCGATGCGTCCGCCCTGGTGACCGCCTCTACATCCCGATGCCGTTCTTCTGGATGGGCGGCTTCGGCGGTGGCCTGCTGACCGTCCTCGCCGCCGGGGCGACGCTGCTGACGGAGGCCGTTCCGTCCCCGGAGAGCACGCTCGAACTCCTGAGCCGCGAACGCGCGACCCTCTTCCGCGGCTGGCCCGACCAGGCCGCCCGCCTGGCGGCGCACCCGCTGGCCGCCGAAACCGACCTGTCGTCCCTGAGACCGGGCAGCCTCCCCGCGATCCTGCCGCCGCATCTGCGCAGCCACCCCGGAGCCCGCGCGAACCTGTTCGGAATGACCGAGACCTTCGGCCCCTACTGCGGCGACCCCCTAGACCAGGACATGCGCCCCGAAGCCTGGGGAAGCTGCGGCACCCCATTCCCAGGGATGCAGGTACGGATCGCCACCCCAGAGACGGGCGAACCAACGCCCTCGGGCGAACACGGCGAGATCCAGGTCCGCGGCAGACACCTAATGCGCGGCATCTGCGGCCGCTCCCGCGAGGAGGTCTTCACAAAGGACGGCTGGTGCCGCACCGGAGACATCGGCCACCTGGACGACGCCGGACGCCTCTGGCACCACGGCCGCCTAGACGACATGCTCAAGATCCGTGGCGCCACCGTCTATCCAACGGAGGTCGAGTCCGCGCTCCAGACCATCCCCGGCATCCACCAAGCCTTCGTAACCGACGTCCCCGCCCCAGACGGCACACCCCAGATCGCAGCAGCCGTAATCCCGGAACCCGACACCGCATTGGACGAGGCAGACGTCCTGAAGGCCGCCCGAACACAGTTGAGCGCCTTCAAGCTCCCCACCGTCCTCCGCGTCCTCCCGCCAGGCGAAGACGTCCCCCGCCTACCAACCGGCAAGCCCAACAAACCCGCCCTACAGCGCCTCCTAACGGAGTAGCAGCAACACGTCCGATTCGGTGGTAAGCGTTGCGCGAGGCGGAGCGGGGCTTTCACTATGTGGTCCATGGACGGATTCGGGGCGATCATCGGGCCTCCCGCCTGGCGGGAACTCACCGCGCTGGGCCGGCCAGGCACCTATGAGCCCGGCGAGATCCTCATGCGGCAGGGGGACATCGCCGACCAGGTGCTCCTGCTGGTCGCCGGACGGGTGAAGGTCTCCCTGGTCGACGCCGAGGGCCACAGTATGCTGCTCGCCGTGCGTGGACCGGGACAGGTGCTCGGGGACATCACGGTCATCGACGGCGCTCGGCGGTCTGCGACGGTCTCAGCGATCGACGAGTGCGAGGTCTCGGCGGTGTCCCGGGACTCGTTCCTCCGTGCTCTCCAGGCGATGGGCCTCCATAACGAACTGGTCCGCTTCGCGATGCGACTGTTCCGGGAGAGCGAGGAACTGCGGCTGGAGCTCGCCACGCTCAAGGCCGGCCCCCGGGTCGTCCGTGGCCTGCTGCGGCTGGCCGTGTCGACTAGCCGCGAGGTCAAATCTATTGATATCGGGCTGAGTCAGGCAGAGTTCGGTGAAGCGATCGGCCTCTCGAGGGCCTCGGTGGCGGACAAGCTCGCCGAATTGCGTTCGGCTGGATTGGTTAACACGAAACGCGAGCGAATCATTATCACGGATCTACCGGGCCTACGTGATCGCGCCTCCAGGTAACATTAAGATTACTTGTCGGGACGTGTCTACTTTTGCACACAGAGGCCGCTGTGGTTCCTGCAAGATCGGGTGATCCACCCGCCTTGCCTTGATTTCTCATCACCTGTGCGGGTGTCCTTCCTGACCACGAGAACACCCACGGAGGTGCCATGGCAACGCGTCCGACGCTGGCCGACCGGTTCGTCATCGGGTCGGACATCGAGAAGTACAGCAGCCGTTCAGTGCGCCGCCAGGTCGAGCTTCAACGGACGCTGCACGAACTGCTCAACACGGCCGCCGAAGAGGTCGGCCTCGACCGAGGCTCGTGGCAACGGGAGCCCGGCGGGGATGGTGAGCTGGCCATCCTGCCTCCGGAGATCGACCTCCTCGCGGTGGTCGCCGAGTTCGTGCGTGTGCTGGACCGGCGGTTGACCGACCATAACGACGACCACGGTGCCGAGCTTCAGATGAGGTTGCGGGTCGCCATGAACATGGGCACGGTGACGTCCGGCCATATGGGGGGCGGTGGCGACGCTTTCATCGTCCTCAGCCGGCTTCTGGACAGCGCGCCCGTGCGCGCCGCGCTGGCATCCCGGCGGGATGCGAACCTCGCATTGATCATTTCCGAGGAGGTTTATCAGAAGGTCGTACTGTCTGAGTTGGGCGGCCTGAGGGCGAAGCAATTCCTCGCGGTTGCGGTGGACCTTCCCGCGAAGGGGTTCCATCAGACTGCCTACGTCCATGTCCCGGGAATCGGTCCGGGGGCGATCGTTTCCGGTGGAACGGAACCGGGTTCCGGTACCCCTGAGTTCGACAGTAAGCCAAAAACCGTCATAAACACCATCTCGGGCGAAAACATCGATCTGTCACGTTCCATCCTGGGCTTCAATGAGCACGGCTGATTCGGTCTGTGCAAATGTCCGACGATGAGATCGCCGAAAAGGTGCCCGAAATGCCGGAGCGGGAGCCGGAGCACGACGACGGAAACTCCGGCGATGACGCGCTTGCGAACGACGATGCCGATCAGGTCACACCGGAAGCCGATGCCGATGCCGGTGATGCGTCAGCCGACGTTGACCATGGCACGGTGAGCAATGCTCACGCTACGGCCGCCCAAGCCGGGAAGGCCGTCTACAACATCTTTCTCGACCGGGTGGATCAGCGGGGAAGCGTGCTCGGCATGGCCTCGGCGGAGCGCATCGAACGAGGGCACGCCGTCACCGGCAAGATCAGCCCGGCGGTGATCAAGGAGGCCGCCGCCGGGTACGCCTCGCCGGGCGATTGCTACGAGGAGGCGAGCGCCCACCTGGTCAAGGACCACGCCCTGGTCCTGACCGGCCGGAGGGGACTAGGGAAACGCACAGGCGCCCTTGTCATGCTGCGCGACGTCATCGGCTCAGAAGGCACGATCGTCGCCCTGCCCCCATCTATCTCCCTGAAGGAACTCGCTGAGCGCAAGTACAACCAGGGCTGCGGTTACGTGGTTTTCGATCGTGTGGACGACGGCCTGCCCCGTGCCGGAAGCGGCCGAAGCACCGGAAGCGAACTCGACCACGCCTGGCTGGCCGTCCTTGACCGCCTAGATCACTTCGGTGCCTTTCTCGTGGTGACCATGATCGAGGAGCCGGTGCGGGTACCCGACTCCGTCCGGCACGTCCCTTGGGCGCCGCCGCCGGTCGCCACCGTGCTCCGGACCGGACTCGGCGAGCACGCGCGAAACGAGGACGTCGAGGCCGTACGGGATGCGCTGCCCGCCGAGTTCGCGATGCGCGACCTCGGCCGCATCGTCGAGCGCCTTGCCGCCGGGCAGGCGCCCGCTGAGGCGGTTGCGGAGGTCCTCGACGAAGCGGGGCGCCGCGTAGTCCACGAGTGGTTCGACGGCGGTCCTGGCCGGGAGCAACTACTGGCAGTTACCGTCATCGCCTTCGTCTCGCGACTTCCCGAACGGCGCTTCGAACTGTGCGTCAGGCTGCTGGACGGCATCCTCTCACCGGCGCGCACCGAGGCCGCCTCCGATGGAACGGCAGGTTCGGAGTCGGGCACAGCCTCTCCAGCGGGAGATCGTCCCGCCATAACGCAGGATCGGCGCCGGAACGAGACGCTTGTCCAGGTCCTTCGCGTACAGGACGGTGCCAGCACGCGACGGGTGCTTGCGTTCGCCGAGGACGCCTACCGCCCCTACGTTCTCGAAGAACTCACGACGGGCTACGGCATCGGGTTCTGGGACTCCGTCCGCGCTTGGCTCAACCTGCTCGTCCTCGAAAAGGACGATGAACTCCACCTCGGCATCGGTTCGGCGCTCGCCCTGCTCACCTACTTCGACCGCGACGAGACCGAGACCTATCTGGAGGAATGGTCCCGGGGCGGGGCCGGCTGGCAGGGGCAGGCCACCGCTGTCTACGCCCTGTGGTTCCTGTGCCTGGACGAGGCCATGGTTCCGATCGCGCAGCGGATCGCGGATGACTGGGCGGGCCAAGGAACCGCAGAGCAGCGTCACACCGCGATCCAGGCATTCGCCGGGGAGCTGGGCGTCCGCCTTCCCCAGCTCGGAGCACGTCGGCTCTGGCAGCTCGTCCTGCAGGAGAACCGGCACAGCGAACCGGCGGCGTCCGCGTTCGGTGAGCTCTTCGCCACGCTGGTCGCCCGGGACGGCGACGCCGAGTTGCTTGTTGAGCACCTGCTCGCGCAACTGGCGAAGTTCCTGCCGATCGGTTCTAGCCAGAACCGCTACCGGCTCACGTTGGTCGGCGTCCTCTCCGTGGTCCACGCCCGCAGTGCCCGCACCGGCGTCCCCGCCGTCGCCGAGTACCTGCGCGACCGCCCGGATCGGCTCGCTGCCACAGCTGAGCTGTGGGCGGCGGCGATCCGGCACCGGCCGTGCCGCCGCTCCGCGTTGGAGGCGCTGCTGAGTGCGTGCGTCGCGATGATCCGGCGGGGCGGGACGGAGAACGAACGGGAGGTGCAGGCGCTCGCCGACGCCCTGATCGGCGCGCTACCGCCCGAGGAACTCGAACCGCTGAAGACCGACTTCGGCGTTCTGCTCACGCATACCCACTCCAACGCGGTTCGTGTGCGGAGCTTTGGCGAGATCATGCTGGCCGCTCTGGATCACGCGGCAGCAGTCCTGAAACGGAGACCGCAATGACGATCCCTTACCCGATCACCAGTGAGAAGACGCTGGGCCCGGCGGGCCGCGGCGGGGTCCGGGGCATCGGACGACGCCGCCGGGCCCCGGGGGAACTCCCGCCGGTCAAGGGCGAGCAGGTCCGTGTGTTCCTGGTCGACGGCGAACACGTCGTCGACCACGGCAGGCCGGACGACGACGAGCAGGCCGTGCGCGCCAGCCATGTCGCCGTAGTCGACCTGTCGCGGAATGTCGAGGTGCCTGTGCGGCTGACCATCCCGTCGTGTGACGCTCAGGAGTTCACCGTCCAGGCGACCTTCCTTTGCTCGGTCACCGATGCCGCGGCCGTCGTGCAGAACGGGCAGGGCGACGCGTCCCGGGCACTCACCGGATATGTGCGCAGTCACCAGCGGCTCTTCCAGCTGGGCCTGGATCACCGGGTGTCGGCGATCAACCACGTGCGGCTGCTCGTGCAGACACAGCTCCAGGCATACGTTCAGCTCCGGCCGCCGGTCCTGCCGGGCATCGCCGCCGACCTTGCCAGCGTCGACGTGCTGACCCCGGACGCCGTCCGCTCCTTCCAGAATCGGCTCAACGAGCAGGACGCCGCCCACACCGTCCAGGCGCGGGGGTTGAACCTCCAGCACGAGATCGAGCGGATCAAGGAGGACTACGCCCGGCAGATGGAGATCGCTCAGCGGAAGCATGATACGCAGATGGAGGAGATGCGCCTTCATCTCCAGGAACAGACCCAGCGAATCCTCAACTCCCAGATCAATTTCCTGGACGAGGCCGTGGGTGACGACCCGTTGCGTGCCGCTTATCACGCCCAGGGAAAGGGGGAGCTCTCCGCGGTCGACGTCGCCCACAAGGTGCAGGAGCAGGCTGACCGTGTGGCCGCGGGGCAACGCGACGAGATCGAGCGCTCAAGGCGGCTCGAGGACGAGGACCGCACGTGGATGAGGCAACACGCTGACCGCGAGTATGAGGCGGGGCTCAAGCGGGAAGAGCGCGCCTATCAGGTCGAGAACGGCGACCGGGAACGGTTGCGGGCGTTGGAACAGTTGAAGCACGAGCTGGATTTGAAGAAGCTCGAGCATCTTCAGGCGCTCGAAAGCAGCGGTGCCGAACACGAACGCGCCATGATCGAGCGTGCCTACGCCGCCGAGGAGCGCGAGCGGGAACGGCTACACGAATTCAAGGGCAGAACACTGGATATGCAGGCCGAGCAGGCCCGTCTCGACCATCAGGCCAACGAAGCCAAGCTCCAGCTCCTCTACGCGGCCCAAGGTGCCGACCGCGAACACCGGCATGCCTTCCGGGAGCGGGAGCAGCAGCAGGCGATCGATCGTGAGATCCGCGAGCACGAGCTGCGCCGCCATCTCCTCCAGGCACGGCTCGAAATGTTCAAGGAGTACGCCGCGCGAGGCTACGTCGACCAAGGAGTGATCAGCCAGCAGGACGTGCTGTACGGCCTCACAGAGAATCCCCCTGTCACCGGACAGGAGCCGCGCGCTGCCTTGCAGGACGGGGATTCCGGCGACTATGGCGACTATGACGAGTCGACCTTGCGTGAGGAGGGCTCGGCATGACCTCTGACACCGTGGTGCCCGCTCCGCCCGGCAACCGGTTCGATGTTCGGTTCCGCAAGGTCACCGGCGTGGAGGAGGACATACTCCGGTGGGTGCCTTGGGAACGCACTCGCTACTCGGCGCTTGCCCTGGTGGTCGTGAACGCCGGGTTGATGGCCGTCGTCTCGATGCTCATTCTGCTGGCGGCTTTTACGAACGCACCCTGGTATGCCCTCCTGCCGTTCGCGGTCCTGTGGGGTTGGGGCCTCATCGGTGTGGACCGCTTCCTCATCACTATCACGCACGGAGCCGTTTCCAAGCGCGTCGTCATCCTGATCCTGCGGCTCGGCCTGTCGATTATGATCGGCCTGGTCGTCGCCGAGCCTCTGCTTTTCAAGATTTTCGAGCCGGCGATCCACCGTGAGGTGAGCGCCATGCGTGTCGATGAGCGCCTCATGAAGGAGTCCGCGCTGCGGGAATGCAACCCCGTGCCGTATCGGGCTCTTGACGAAAAGACCCGTGCCCGTTGCGCGGCTGGCCATCTACTTCTCTCGGTTGAGGACACCCCGGCCGCGGCGGTCGGGGCACTGGAAGCGACGCGGAACCGGCAAGCGGAACTCCGGCGGCTCATCGACGATGCCGAAAAGGCGATTGCCAAGGCGGATCAAACCGTCCGCAACGAGTGCAATGGTGTCCGAGGCCGGGGCCTCACCGGCCAGATCGGCCGCGGCCCGGCCTGTAAGGCGGCAGAGGACGCCGCGCGGCGCACCGAGGCCGGCAGCAGGATCGATGAGTATCAACGCCAGGCCCAGGCCCTTGAAGCGACACTGGCGAATCTGACCAAGGCCAGGCAGACGGCCGAAGGAGCTTACGAGGGCCGGGTCGCCCAGGCCATCGCATCCAAACTTCCCTCGGCCGACGGCAAGATCGGCATTCTGGAGGAGTGGAAGGCTCTGGAGCGATTGTCCTCGCAGAGTGTCTTCATCTTCCTCGGCCAGTGGTTGCTCCGCTTGCTTCTTGTCATGCTCGACTGCCTGCCCATCCTGGCCAAGAGCATGATGGGCACGACAAGTTACGACCGAATGCACAGAGCCCAGCTCTTCCTCGCCGAGGAAATCTACGGCTCAGAACAGAAGCTGCAACGTCAACGGCACCTCGCCATGAAACGCGTAGCCCACCAGGAGTCCGAACTTGACGAGCGCCGCCGGACAGACCAACTGGCGGAGGAGAATCAGGCCGTCCTTACACACCGCGACGCCGTCCTCGATTCCCAGATAGACGCGCTGGCGGAAGAACTCCGCCGCCGTCACACCAGCACTAACCCGCCCAGCCCCAACGGCGTGCCTTTCCTCATCAACTGACCCACCCCGCGTCCATTGAGGCGACCCGGTTGCTGGCCGGCGCCGGGGTGGCGCAGCCGGTCAAGGTGCGTCTGGGCGTCCGGCGATGAATCGCATACCCACGTGGGTTTCCAGCAAGAGGTGGTCGGCTACCGGTTTCATGTCCTCGGTCGCCGTAGCCAGTTTGAAGCGTTGTACGGCGTCGACCTCAAGGCCCGACCACTCGCCGGGGGCCAGGTTCGGGCGGTCCCAGATACTCTCCGACCAGGTGTGGTCCACCCTCCAGTAGGGCGTCCAGAACACAGCTCATGGCTTCTGCGCCTGTTGCCTGCCCCGTTGCCCGGCCGAAGAACCTGAACTGATGAGCCAATGCATACACCTTTGATCGCTGCTCACCCACCATAGGCTTTCTCGATCGCGAGAGAGCAGGAAGCCGTGCTGCAGGCTGGGCCACAGGACGCGCCTATCCAGAAGAACGGTGAACACGCCCGGTCCCGGGGCGGAAGGCGAAACGCTGCCGATTAAAGCGAACGAAACGACGTCGGAAGGAGGCCGGCGAGCCGGTCGGGATCGGCGATCATCTCGATCCGGGCGATTGTCGCGTCGTGGACGGTGAAGGCGAACGCCATCTGCGGACGTCCGCCCGGCGCCCACACCGCCCCGGGTGAACCGCCGAGCAAGGCCGGCCGGGCGCCGAAGGCCCGGCCGCAGAACGTTTCGGCCACGGCGGTCGCACCCTCCAGCAACTCGGGGGCGCCGGTGAGGACGGCGGCGGCGTCGGCGCTCAGCACCGCGTCCGGATCGAGCAGGGCGAGCAGTGCCGCGAAGTCCCCGCCACGGGAGGCGGCAAGGAAGGCGTCGACGATCTCCTTGCGCCGCCGGACGGCTTCCCCGCCGCTCGGTGCGGCCCCTTGGACCCGGCGCCGGCCCCGGCTGGCCAGCTGGCGCGCGGCGTCCGGAGATCGGCCCAGGACGACGGCGATCTCCTTGTACGGCACCGCGAACATGTCGTGCAGCACGAACGCTAGCCGCTCCGCCGGAGTGAGGTGGTCCAGGACGACGGTCATGGCCAGCCCCACGGAGTCGGCGAGGAGCGTTTCCCGCTCCGGGTCCCCGCCGTCGTCCTCGCGGGCAGGAGGCTCCGGGGTCTCGTCCATGGGACCTTCACGCCTGGTCGCGCGGGAACGCAGCATGTTCAGCGACACCCGCGCCACCACCGTCGTCAGCCAACCACCCAGGTTGTCCACACCGCCGGTGCCCGCGACGCTGGCCCGTACCCAGGCCTCCTGCACGGCGTCCTCGGCCTCGTTCACCGAGCCGAGCAGCCGGTGGGCAACGGAGAGCAGGTGGGGCCGATACCGTTCGAACTGATCGGTCGGCACATCGCGGTCGTTCAAGGCAGCACATCTCCAGTGAGTCGTTACCAGGACTGACACCGCCCGCAGGCCGAATGTGACGCACCCGGCTGTCACATCCGCCCATCGCCACGTGTCAGATCCACCGACCGGCCGAAGAGACGCCGGGTCGAGCGATGTGGAGAAGATCATGACCGAAGGTGTTCGGACGATCATTTACCCGGTCGGGAACCTGGACAAAGCGAAGGCGCTGTACAGCCGGCTTCTCGGCGTGGAGCCCTACATGGACGAGCCCTACTATGTCGGCTTCGAGGTCGGCGACCAGAACATCGGTCTCGACCCCCACGGGCACCGCCTGGGGGCGGTCGCGTATTGGCACGTGGACGACATCGAGGCGGCGCGGCAAGAGCTTCTCGACGCCGACGCGGAACCCGTTGACGACATCAAGGACGTCGGCAACAAGTTCATCGCCACGGTCAAGGACGCCGACGGCAACATCATCGGCCTCCTCCAGAACGCCTGAAGGCGAGCACGATGTCTCACGTGTGGAAACGGCGGCTCGCCGTCGCGCTCATCGCGTACCTGTTCCTCTCGTTCACGGTCGGGATGGTGACCAAGTTCTGGCCCGGCCCGACCTTCTTCGGCCCGGCCTACTCGGTGAAGTTCGCCGAGTGGGGATGGCCGTCGTGGATGCGGTTCGTGGCCGGCGCCACCGAGGGGATCTGCGCGGTTCTGCTGGTCGTCCCGCGCCGCCGGGTGCGCTTCCTCGGGGCCGTGGCGCTGGTCTTCCTCCTGGCAGGGGCGGTGACGACGCACCTTCTGGACGAGGCGCCCCTCTATGAGGAGGTCTCGGCCCCCCTCCATCTGGTGATCATGATGGCCGTGGCGCTGGCGAACTGGCCGTCGGACTGGCGGCTGTTGCTGCGGCCCTGGGAACCGGACGCGTCCCCGCTGCGTACTCAAGACCACATGCACGTCAGGGAGGATGCCTACATGCCTTGACCTTCGCGTGTTGCCGTGCCGGCTCCGCCTCCAGCACGCCTACTCCACGGAGAGCGGGCAAGCTCCCCAGAGGGCGGGCAAGCTCCCCGGAGAACGGGCAAGCTCCCCGGAGAGCGGGCAAGGAATCCGCCGTCTATGGCTTTAGCGAATCGGAGGCGCCGGGGCGGCCGATGAGTTTGTGTCTCCCGGCTGGTCAACCTCGTGACACCCTAGGAAAGGAGACCGCCATGTCGGAGCTTCTCGTCGACTTCATCACCTCCCTCGACGGTCACGCATCGGGAGAGGGATGGCCCGGGTTCTGGGGCCTCGAGGGTCCGGAGTACCTCGCATGGCTCGGCGAGCAGCCCGAGGCCACCCACCTGATGGGAGCGAACACCTACCGCCAGATGTCGGGCTTCGCCGCCGGCGAGGTCCCGAGTGGCCAGGACGAGTTCAGACCCGAGGAAGAGGCGTCCGTCGACGAGCTCACGCGAGCGTCCAAGGTGGTGTTCTCCTCCTCACTCGAGGAGCCGCTGACGTGGGCCAACTGCACGCTCGTCCGCGACGACGCCGTCGAGGCGGTTCGCGCCATGAAGTCGAGCGGCTCGGGGCTCCTCAGCACGATCGGCAGCCTGAGCCTGTGCCGGTCCCTGCTACGAGCCGGACTCGTCGACCGCTTCCGGGTCGTGATGTTCCCGGTGATCACCGGGGCCACGGGCGCGGAACGCATCTACGACGGCTATCCGGACGTCGCCCTCGAGATGACCGAGCACCGCACCTTCGACGGCCGCATCCAACTGGTCGAGTACAAGCCCCGCGTGCTCGAGCACCCGCCGTTGGGCGCCCCCGGGTGACGTCGCCCCGTCCGCCGGTCTGGACCGGGTCTGGACCGCCGCCAGGCCGACGGGCGCGGAGCAAGCTATAGAGATAGCTGTGCTACGAGATCGCCTGGGTAGGTGCGTGTCGGTGATGCAGAACAGGGACGATCCTCGGTGGCAGAACGCGCCAACTCCTGGCACAACCGCGCCGTTCTGCAAGCTCGCGATCTGTACCGAACGACGGGCCCGCGTCATCAACGCCTTCATCGGTCTCGCCAACGCCGCCATCGTGACCCGACGACCACTGGCTGAAGCCTGGACCACCGACAACCGCTGGGACGACCGGCCAGCCCGTCGACCGTGACCTACCTGCGGAACCTCTAAGGAGTGCTTCGAAGCGTGGGGTGCGGCGGGTCGTCCGGCTCAACGGGACGACTCGCCGCGACTTAGCGGATCGGGGGCCGCCGGGGGGAGTTGTTGGCGGCCGGTCAGTGCGTGCGGGTGGCGGTGTGGAGGGTCGTGCGCAGGGCCGCACGGGTGAGCAGGAGGACGGGCCCGTCCGGGTCCTTGCTGTCCCGCACCGCCACCGCACCGGCGACGTCCGCCAACTCGATGCACTCGCCGCCGTTGCTGAGGCTTCGTCCGGCTTTGCGCCACTTGGCGTTCTTCAGGTCCATCGTTCTTCGGCCACCTTCCTGATGAAGTCTCGCGACATCTCTCCCGGAAGTGTTCTGTTCCGGAGATCAACCAGGACGCGTGAGAGCTCCGCAAGGTCTGCGGGATCATCTGTCGTGAGTCCTCGTATAGCCGTCTCTATGCGGGCTATACGTATCGATTGGCCGTGGTGAGTCGACCCTGACCTGCGCTGACGGTCCGGACACGAAGGTAGGAGGGCACGAGGGCAGGAGGGCACGAGGGCAGGACGTCGCGGAACCAGATGGTCAGCCGTCGGTTCGGACAGCATCTGGATCTCGCCGCCGAAACCGCCGGTCTTTCCGGAGAACCAGGCGTCGATCGTTTCGTCCTTCACGCTCACGGTCTTCTCGCGGCATTGGTCGCTGGCGAAGATCTTGCCCGTCCAGATCCAGGTGCGGCAGTCCGTCGGCGGCTGCCTTGTCCAGGGCCTGATGCAGGTCCGGTGCGCGGTCGGCCAGGACGTCGACGGCCTCGTGCAGGTACTGGTAGGCGGTTGATTGCGACAGCCCGAACGCGACGCCGTGTCGGGTGATGTTCGGCTTGTCCCGGAACCACGCGATCGTGAACAGAGCCTGCTTCCGGCAGGTCATCCCTGAAGGGGCGGGGACGGTGCCCTTCCTGGTCCCGCGTGCCCGGCGCTCGGCGCGGCGTGCCGGCCAGACCGCAGCAGTCCGGCGACGAAGCGGATCAGTTCGCCGGGACGTCGAGCATGGCAGGATAGGTGAGCACGTGGCGGCTTTCGGTGGCAGACGAGAACTTGGGGTGAGATCTCTTCTGCCCGGGGTCACCACGCTTGTTTCGGGGCACATCGCCGTGTCCGAGAGTCTTCCCGATCCTGCCTGTCACGGCATGCTGAATCCCAAACGCCCGAATAGAAGTCGCTGGGAAAACGTCATTCCTGCCCGCTTCAGCGATACCGTTGCCATCCGCGACAGCAAGAACTACGACGGACTCAAGCTCCTTCCCCCCAACGACTTCAGGAACCTTGCCTAGTCTCTGAAGAATGCCTGACCTCTGGAGCGATTCCCATTCCCGGCTTCGCGTGCTGATTCTGCGTTCGTAGTCGCAGTTCGTTGTTCGTGACCCGTGGTTCCGTGAGCCCGTGGTTCCGTGAGCCCGTGATTCGGTGCCGTGCGGTGGGGGCGGCGCTGCGTACGGGGCCGCCCCTCCAAAGTCAAGGGCGCCTTCGGCGTCGCTTCGCGATGGGACTCCGTCCCACCCTTGACTTCGGAGCCTCTGCGGCCCCTGAGTGCAGCTTTTCGTCGGGCAGGCTCCGCCTGCCCTCTGCCCGACGCGCCGCCCCCACCGCCAGCCAAGAACCCCATTGTGCATCACCCAGAAAGCTATCAATTCACGGCCATCACTCGTAATGGTTGACTGGCTCGCAGGTCAGTGGCGCCCGATTTTTCCGATTCGCCTCTTTGTGAAATACCGTCAAACTCCGACATGGCGCGACGGTGACAATAATCGAACCGCGGACGGTCACGGGAAAAGGTGCACGGGCTTTATAATCGGGGGTATGGAAAGAGTCGCGGTCGACCTGGCGGGGGCGTCCACCATGGAATTGGTGAACGCCGCATCCGCGATCGCGACCGAACTCGCCCGCCGTGAGCCGCCCGAATCGGCGGCCGCCTGCCTGGAACTGACCGAGGTTCTTTCCGCGGCCAACGACAGGAACGAGGCCGCGCTCGCCGGGTTCGTGTCCGTCGTGGACGCCGGTCGCGAGGCACAGCGATGGGGCTTCCCCTCCACCCAGTCATGGCTGCGCAACCGGCTCGGCATGCGCGACACCCGCGCCAGGGAACGCCTCACCCTCGCCCGGCAGCGGCACCGCCTCACCGAAGTCATCAGGCGGTGGAGCACCGGTGACCTGTCCTTCGGGTACGCCGCCACCATCGCCGGTGCGGTCGCCCGTCTCGACGATGAGGACTGCGCCGCCGCCGAAGACATCCTGCTCGGCATGGTCGACCAGGACTTCTCCGCTGGGAAGATCGCCTCGTTCGGCAAACGGATCCGTGACGTCATCGCCGAACGCGACGGCACCGAACAGCCGCCCCGCGACGCCGAACGCGGCTACCAACGCTCCTGGATCGACTCGACACGCTCTCTGGACGGCGGCCGGTACATCACAGGGTGGCTCAACGCCGAAGACGCCGCCATCTGGGACGGAACCCTCGGGCCGCTGGCCAAACCCGCCGGAACCGACGACGACCGCGACCTGCCCGAACGCACCGCGGCGGCGCTGTCGGCCGTGCTGTCAGGCGGGCACCGCGCCACCAAGGTCACCGTCATCTGCGACCTGGACACCCTCACCGGCGGCACCACACCCGCGAGACTCACCGACGGCACCCCCATCCCCGCTGAGCAGGCCCGCCGGATCGCCCTGGCCGCCGGAGTGTCACCCCTGCTGCTGGGACGCGGCCACATACCGCTCTACCTCGGCTACCGGGAACGGTTCGCCACACCTGGGCAGCGACGCGTCCTGGAAGCCCTCTACCCCACCTGCGCAGTGGTCGGCTGCGAAGTCCCCGGGACCTTGAGCGAGGTCGACCACGTCCACGGCTGGGCCCTGGGCAACAGCCCCACCGACATCGATCAACTCACCCTCACCTGCGGATTCCACAACCGCTACAAGGCTGCCCACCCCGGTCACGTCGCCGTCCACCGCGATACCCAAGGCCACTACACCTACCGCCTCCAACAACCCGGAACCGGCATCCCAGGCGAAACCGGAACACCCACCGCGACCAGCCGCCCACCACCCTGGAACCAGGCCGCATGACCTCCGGGACCGACCGGTTCCCCCGGCGCACCGCCGCGCGAGCCCACGGCCCGGCGACAACCAGGGAACCGCCGAAAGCACAGCCAGCGACATGCCCCGGCGATCCATGGCGAGCAATCCTTGAGACCTGATGACTTCTGAACGGCGCGGTCCCGGGCCACGGACGTCTACTTGAGACGCGGGACCGGTGAGCCCTCTCCACAGGCTGGCGGAGTGCTTCGAGCCGGGCCGTTCGTCCCTGTCGGGGGACGGTCGGCGGACACCGGAGACGCCCGTCAATCCCCTGGACCTGGAGTTCTTCTTTGAGGCCGCGCGGCTGGCGTTTCGGCCGTCACCCAGCAGGCGCCTGGCCCGGGCTGACGTCTGGGAATGGATCGGAGCGCGCACTCCTGGTGGTGCACGCTGCACGCGGCCGGGGCGGGCTGGCGAGCAAGATCGTGGGCTGAGCCGGCCGTAGGGAGCCTCGCTCGATCAACTGGGCCTGTGAGCCCTGACGCAGAGCGCGGGCCTGCGGTCGGCTGGGGCCACGAACTGGTCATTGAGAGTCAAGCCATCGAGCTCCCTCATTAGGTAGGGCGCAGCGTGCCCCTGCCCGGCTCGCAAGCTGCACCAACCCTCTCAAGGAGGAGACGTTGAAGGTGACCTGCGGAATCGACTGGAGCGAGAAGCACCACGACGTCGCCCTGGTCGACACCGACGGCACGCTGGTAGCGCACCGGCGCATCACCGACGATGCCGCCGGCTGGAAGACACTGCCGCAACTGCTGGCCGAGCACGGCGACACCCCGACCGGCAGATCCCGGTCGCGATCGAGACCACCCGCGGGCCTTTGGTCGCCTGCCTGCGCGCCACCGGCCGCACGGTGTACGCGATCAACCCGCTGTCGGTCGCCCGTTACCGCGAGCGGCACAGCGTCGCGCGGGCCAAGTCCGACCACGCGGACGCGATGAGGCTGGCCGACATCCTGCGCGTCGACGCCGCCCACCACCGGCCGCTTCCCGCCGACTCTGATCTGGTCCAGGCGATCGCGGTACTGGCCCGCGCGCAGCCGGACGCAGTCTGGAACCGGCAGCAGATCGCCAACCAGCTCCGCTCCCTACTACGCGAGTACTTCCCGGCCGCGCTGATGGCCTTTCAAGTCAAGGGCATCGGCCTTGACCAGCCGCGAGTCCCGCGCCGTCCTTGCCGCAGCAGCCACCCCCACCAAAGCGGCCAAGCTCACTCGCACCCGGCTGAAGGCCGCGCTGCGCCGCTGCGGCCGTCAGCGCAACCTTGACGTCTGGACCGACCGGCTCCACACCCCTGTTCCGCCAGGGGTCCCTGCGCCAGCTCCCGCTGGTCGAGGACGCGTTCGGCGCCCAGACCCGCGCGCTGCTCCTGCAACCGGACGCAGCCTGCCAGGCCGCCGACGACCTGGCCGAGGCCACCGGCCAGGCCTTCCACCGCACCCCGACGCCGCCGTCATCACCAGCTTCCCCGGTCTGGCCGACCTGACCGGCGCCCGGGTCCTGGCCGAGATCGGCGACGACCGCACCCGGTTCGCCGACGCCCGCGCCCTCAAGGCCTACGCCAGAGCGGCACCGATCACCCGCGTCACCGGCCGATCCCTCGCCGTCCACCACCGCAAGGTCAAGAACCAGCGGCTGGCCGCCGCCGGCTACGTCCGGGCGTCGCCTCCCTCAAAGCCACCGGCCCCAGAGCCCACTACGACCACCGCCGCCACGCCGGCGACCGGCACTCCAGCGCCCTGCGCAACACCTTCAACCGCATGCTCGGCTGCCTGTTCCACTGCCTCCAGACCGGCCAGCACTACGACGAGACGACAGCCTTCGGAGCCCCTCGCCGCCGCCGCTTGACGCCTACGAAGATCTGATGTCTGTGGATCGGCCGGAAAGGGGCGGGCCTTCCCGGTGATCTGTTGAGGCTCACGCAGGCCGACGCGCCAACGTCCGGGGAAGCCGGGGTCGACGCCTACGTCGCCCGGTTCATCGACGAGCGCGACGAGTTCGACGAGCGCGACGAGCAGGGGCGTCGTCTGGTCGTGCGCAATCCTGCCGCCCCGAGCGCGTTAGACCCCGCGGGTGACCGAGGTGCCGCCGCTGCTGTACATGCACGGCCTGTCGAGCGGGGATTTCGTCCCGGCACTGGGCCAGTTCCTCGGTTCGTCGGCCGGGCTGTCGGGGCCGGTCATCACCACGATCACAGAGCACCGGAAGGCTCACCGAGCAGTGGAAGGCCGACCAGCGGATTTTCGCCGACCGTGACCTGTCCGAGGTCGACTACGTCTACCTGTGGCTGGACAACGGCAAGATCCTCAGCACCCGTTCACACGGCAAGGACGTCTACTACATCCCGGCGGCAAACGTGAAGTCGGCGAAACCGACCTTGACACCCTGATCAGGGAAATCGACGAAGAACTCGCCATCGCCATCGCCATCGTCCCGGCCACCGCCACGCACGTGGGCACCTACCGTGCGCAAGCCCACGGCCACACCGCCGGCGTCACCGTGCAGATGACCCGCTACACCGCCGACCACCATGGCCAGCCGACCCCCAACAGCGAAATCGCGGAACTCGTCTGGCTCACCTACGCCGACCGCGACCAGGTATCCCCCGTCGACCAGAGCATCTTCGACCACCTACACCAAGCCGGCCAACTCCACTGACACGAAAGACCCGATCCACAGGTGTTGACTATTCCTCATCATCCATGGCGCCAAGATCCTCGAGCGCGTCCAGGAGTGCCATTCGGGGGCGGTCCGGGGGCCCGCATCCGGTGGGGCGGAACCGTCGACGCGCTCGGCCTCGGCCAGCTGCCCGTTCGCTCCAGTGATCTCTGGCCTCCGGTGGCGCACGATTTCGGCGATCTCCACCTGGTCACGCCCGCGGATACGTTCGACCGTCCGTCCACCACAGCAGGTGGAACGTGCGGCCGTTTGCGCTGACTCCGGCGGTGGTGCCGGGCGCGATGTCCCCGGTGCCGTTGTCACCGAGTCCGGTCACCGGCCGGCCGTCGGCGAGATTGGGGTATCCGCCCACTGCCCAGTGCAGGGCACCCATCCGTCGCTCTCCGCCCTCCACGGCCATGTTGAAGAAGTCCGTGTTCGCCGCGGCGAAGGCAGCCTTGCGGGCCGCCGTGCGAGGTGGTGACCCTGAACGACTTGTGCAGGACGCCCCGGACCTCCTGTGTGCCGCGCCGTACCGGCTGGAACCGGACGTTGACCAGAGACACCAGCCCGGCTTATCCGACCTCCCCCACCAAGATCTTTCCGCCCGGTGAACGGCCGTAGACCCGCGATCCCGCCTGGCGGTCAAGGTGTAGCGGCGTCGTACTGGGCGATGATGGTTGGAGGGATCGGGCCCGAGTCGTTGACCGCCAGGCCGTTGGTCTTCGCCCAGGTGCGAATGGCTTTGAGGCGATCGGGTTCCCACTGCTGTGCCGCTTCCGGCTCGCCGTTGTCGTGCTCTGGCCAGAATCTCGCTACGTATAGTTCGGTGCCCTCGGTGCGTTTCCACTCGTCATCGAGGGGAGAGATCTCGCGGGCGTAAAGTTCCTTTTCGATGGTGGGCATTATGCTGCGGCGGTAGCCGAGTAGGTGTAGGTGGTACCCGCCGGGTGGCAGCGAGAAGGCACCCGGTTCCGACCCTGCGGCGACTGCGTACAGGGCGATCGATCCCTGCGTCACCTGGAACTTCAGCCTTTTCTGCACCTCTGGTTCATCCCCGGTATGCAGGACGTCGCCGGGGGGAGCGTCAGCCCACAGTTCGAACCGGATCCCTGGTTCTGGCAGTTGGCACATGGGACGGACGTCTACCGCGCGGCTTGTCGCGGAGAACCAAGCGCCGGTGATCTCTGGCTCGGGGTGGTCGCTGTCCTCGTTCTCGTCGTAAAAGCCGAACATGCCGTAGCCGGTCGTCGCGACATGTTGGGTGGCTGCGACGAGACCGTTGCCGGTGGATGCGCTTTCCGGCCACAGTTGTACCGTGTAGCTCTCCCTGCCGTTCGAAATCCTGCCGGCGGCGGCGCGCTCACGGGCCATCTTTCGCTGCCGCCCGGCGATCCGCGCGTGGTACCTGCCAGGTCGGACGGTGAAAACGTTCCGGACGGTGCCGTTCCTCTCCCTGAACGCCAGTTCTCCGGTGGGAGCGTCGATGGTGAAGGTCTCCTGGACCTCTACTGGGAGATCGTCCCGCGACGGAGGCGGAGACCGCCGGCCGGCCGGGTCGTTATCCCAGAGCTCGAAGTGAACGATCTGCTCTTCCGCGTCCTGGGCGACCCGGATGAAGATTCCTCGGTCGTCGGCGACCGCCCAGCCGGACAGTGCCGGTGGCGAGCCCGCGTCCGAATGGCCGGTGAGTGTGGCGATTTCGAGGAGCAGGTTGTGGGATCGGGCACTGTGCAAGGTCGATGAGATGCGTGTGCTCATGGCGATGCTCCCCGGTAATGGTCGAAGGTGCTGGACGATTGTTGCGACTCGTCTCCGCCTGCGCATTCGCCGCGACGGGACTGTCCCCCGTGCGAGCTACCGGTGAGTGTCCACTGTGCGGTGAAGACTCCGGGGGGCCCGGATTCGTAGCGTCCTCGGTGTGCCGCGGCGCCGTGCGGCGGAGTCTCGTGGAGGAGTTTTCATGCGCCTGCTGAAGCAGTTCTTGGCCGTCGGGGCGGTCGCTTTCGTCGGTGGGCAGGCCGTTGCCGCGGCGGGGAACGCGTTTCTCATGCTGGTTTTCGGTGCGGCGACCGCCGTGCTCGCGCTGCTCGTCTACGCCTGGGTGGTGCGGCGGACCGAGGACCGCGCGCCGGTGGAGGTGGCCAAGGAGGGCGCGGGCGCCGCCATCGGCCGGGGCATGCTGATCGGTTTCGCGATGTTCGGGTTCGTCATCATGAACATCGCCATGTTCGGCGGCTACCGGGTCGACGGTATCGGCTCGGTGGCGGGCGCGGTCGGGCTGCTCGGCCTCATGGCCGCCGTCGCCGTGACGGAGGAACTGCTCTTCCGGGGCGTCCTGTTCCGGATCGTCGAGGAGCGCATCGGCACGTGGCTGGCGCTGACGCTTACCGGTTTGTTCTTCGGCTTCATGCACCTGACCAACCCCGACGCCAGCCTGTGGGGTGTGATCGCCATCGCGGTCGAGGCCGGGGGCATGCTCGCCGCCGCCTACGCCGCCACCCGCAACCTGTGGGTGCCGATCGGCCTGCACTTCGGCTGGAACTTCGCCCAGGCCGGCATCTTCGGCAGTGAGGTCTCCGGCAACGGCGACATCGAGGGCCTGCTGGACGGTGTGGCGTCGGGACCGACCGTGGTCAGCGGTGGCGAGTTCGGCCCGGAGGCGAGCCTGTTCTCCGTGGGAGCCGGTCTGGCGCTGACCGTCGTGTTCATGTGGCTGGCCCGCCGCCGCGGGCGCGTGGTGAGCCGTCGGCGCCCCGCCCAGGCCGCCGCGACCGCTACGCTCTCCCAGTGATCGAGCTCCGGCGGCTGCCCGACATGTGGCGGCGGTGGGACGTCACGGTCCGGGATTTCCCGTTCGCGGTGCTGCTGATCGTCTTGTCGTTCGTCCCTGCTCTGCACGGCCAGGAGACGCAGGTCGGCGACCTTCCGAAACGCCCCTTCGACGCGCTCGCCGCCGTGATCCTCGCCCTGGAGTGCCTCCCGCTGGTCGTGCGGAGGCGGTGGCCGGCCGCTTCCCTCGCCGTGACGACGCTCGGCTTCACGCTCGCCGAGCTCGGCAGTTACCACATGGTCGCGGGTACCGCCTTTCCCTTCATGCTGGTGAGCGCGGGCGCCCACCTGGAGCATCACCGGCGCACCGCCGTAATCGTCCTCTCCGTGGCGTACGTGCCGCTGGTGGTCACGCTCTACCGGCTCGGCTCGACCGAGGGGCTGGGCGGATTCGTGACGTTCTACCTGCTGGCGGCGATGGGGTGGGGCGTCGGGGCGTGGCTGCGCAACACCCGGATCGCCGAGGCGGAGCGGCGCCGGCACGTCGCCGAGGCCACCCGTACCGCCGAACGCACCCGTATCGCCCGCGAGCTCCACGATGTGGTGACCCACCACGTGACGGCGATGGTGGTGCAGACCGAGGCGGCGCGGTACCTGACCGCCGCGCCCGATCGTCTGGACGAGACGCTGAACGCCGTCACCGATACCGGGCGGCGGGCCATCGGCGACCTGCGGCATCTGCTCGACCTGCTGAACCCCGATCACGACGCCGGCGGGCGGACGCCGTCCACCGGTGAGCTCAGCACGCTGGTGGAGCAGACGCGCCGGGCCGGGCAGCCGGTGGAGTTCACCCAGGAGGGGACGCCGGTGGAGTCGGCCGGCAGCGCCGAGTTCGTGGCCTACCGGGTCGTACAGGAGGCCCTGACGAACGCCCTCAAACATGCCCATGGCAGCCGCACCGGGGTCTGCGTGCGCTATGGCGAGAAGGAGATCACCGTGGAGGTCAGCAACGACGGCTCCGGGTCTCGGACGGGGTCTCCCGGCGGGAGCGGGCGGGGCCTGGTCGGGCTCCGCGAACGGGTCGACGCCCTGGGCGGCGAGTTCCGCGCGGACGGGTCGGCCGGCGGTTTCGTCGTGCGGGCGCGCATCCCGGCGGGGAGCGCGTCGTGACCGAGCCCGTCCGGGTCATCGTCTGCGACGACCAGGCGCTCGTCCGGACCGGGTTCGTGACGATCATCGGCGCGCAGCCCGACCTCGAGGTGGTGGGCGAGTGCGGGGACGGGCGGGCCGCCGTCGACCTCGCCCAGCGGCTGAAGCCGGACCTGGTGGTCATGGACGTCCGGATGCCGGTCCTCGACGGCATCGAGGCGACCCGCCTGCTGGCCGGCGCCGGGGTGGCGCAGCCGGTCAAGGTGCTCGTGGTGACGACGTTCAACCTGGACGAGTACGTCTACGAGGCGCTGCGGGCGGGGGCGAGCGGGTTCCTGCTCAAGGACGCGCCGCCGGCGCAGCTGCTGCACGGTATCCGCACCGTCGCGTCCGGCGCGGCGCTGCTGGCGCCCGAGGTGACGCGGCAGCTCGTCGGCAGGTACGCGGCGCGGATCCGTCCCGCCGGGGGCGCGGCGGACGGCACGGCGCTGACCCCGCGCGAGCTGGAGGTGCTGCGCCTGATCGCCGACGGCCGGTCCAACAGCGAGATCGCCGCGACGCTGGTGATCAGCCAGGAGACCGTCAAGACGTACGTGTCGCGCATCCTCACCAAGCTCGACCTGCGCGACCGCGTGCAGGCGGTGGTCTACGCCTACCGCAGGGGCTTGGTGACCTGAGATTTCCGCCGTCCTCCGGGGCCCGCCTGCCGGACGGTGAGGACGGCCGACAGGAGTTTGCGCGTGTACTCGTGCTCGGGGTCGTGGCGCACCTTCCGCCATTCGCCGGTTTCGACGGCGACGCCCTTGTAGAGGACGACGACGCGTTCGGCGAGGGCGGACACCGTGGCCATGTCATGCGTGATCAGCAGGTACGAGAGGCCGAGGCGTTCCTGGAGTTCGCGCATCGTCTCCAGGATCCGGCCGCGCACCGACAGGTCGAGGGACGCGGTCGGCTCGTCCAGCACGACGAACTCGGGCTCGGTCACGATCGCGCGGGTGATGCCGGCGCGCTGCTGCTGGCCGCCGCTCAGCTCGCGGGGGTAGCGGTCCCACAGCCCGGGGTCCAGATGCGCCAGCTCCATGGCGTGCTCGGCGCGCTCACGGCGTTCGGCGGCGGGCAACTCGGGAAAGTGGACGTCCAGCGGTTCGGTGACCGACTGGCCGAGGGTGCGGCGGGGGTTGAGCGCCAGCTCCGGCTCCTGGAGGACGATCGAGGTCTTGCGGCGGAACTCGGCGAGCCGTTCGCGGTCGAACCCGGCGAAGTCCGCGCCGTCCGACAGGAGGCGTCCCGAGTCGAACGGTTCGGCGCCGAGGCAGATGCGGCCCAGCGTGGATTTGCCCGATCCGCTCTCGCCGATGAGCCCGAGTGTCCGGCCGGGTTCGACGGCCAGCGACACTCCCCGGACGGCCTCGACCGCGTTCTTGCCGCGCCCGTAGGTCTTGCGCACTTCTTCCAGCGCCAGCCGGCTCATCGGGCGGCCCCCTCTTCGATGTCTCCGGCGGAGGCCGCTTCCACCAGGGTGCGCGTGTACTCGTGCCGCGGTGAAGCGAACACCTCGTCGACCGGGCCTTCCTCCACCAGGCGGCCTTCGCGCATCACGTAGACCCGGTCGCAGTAGTGCGCGACCACGCCGAGGTCGTGGGTGACGATGAGGACGCTCTTTCCGTCCTCCTGGCAGATCCGGCTCAGCAGGTCGAGGATCTCCCGCTGGACGGTGACGTCCAGCGCCGTTGTGGGCTCGTCCGCGACGACCAGTTCGGGCTCCAGCAGCAGCGACATCGCGATCACCACGCGCTGGGCCATGCCGCCGCTCAGCTCGCCGGAGAACCCGGCCAGGACGCGTACGGGGTCGGCGATCTCGACCCTGGCGAGCATCTCCCGCGCGGCGTTGTCCGTCCATGCCCGGCTCTTGCCGTGCGCCCTGCCGACCTGCCGGAACTGCCGGTCCAGGCGGATGACCGGGTTCAGGGCGCTCCACGGCTGCTGCGGGATGAAGCCGATCCGGGCGCCGCGCAGCCGCCGCAGCTCCTTGGCGGGCAGGGCGGTGAGGTCGGTGCCGCGGAACTCGCTGGTGCCGCCGGCGAGCGTGCCGTTGCGGGGCAGCATCCGCAGTGCCGCCCGCAGCGACACCGACTTGCCCGAGCCCGTCTCGCCGATGATCCCGACGAACTCGCCGGTGGCGATGTCGAACGACATGTCCCGGACGACCCGGGTCCGCTGCCCGTCCCGGGTGAAGTCCACGGTCAGACCGCGGACGTCCAGCAGCGGCCCTCCGGTGTCTTTCTCACTCACTGGATCTCCTTGGCGAAGTGCGCGTCCAGGCTGTCGGCGATCAGGTTGAACGCGACGATGGCCCACACCAGCGCGAGGCTCGGGAACAGCACCGGCCACCACTGACCGCTGGTGATCCCGGCCGTGCCGGACTGGACCATCGCTCCCCAGCTCGGCGTGGGCGGGGCGATGCCGAGCCCGAGGAAGGACATCGCGCCGATCGCTCCCAGCGCCAGCGCGCCGCCGAGGCTCGCCTGGCTCAGCACGGCGCCGCTGACGTTCGGCAGGACGTGCCGCCGCAGCACGTGCCGCCGGCTCGCGCCGATCACCTCGGCGAAGAACACGAACCGGGACTCGCGGATGTGCAGCGCCTCGGCCCGGGTCAGCCGGATGAACCGGGGCATGTTGATGATCGCGATCGTGCCCGCGAGCACCGCCATCCCGCCTCCGCTGATCTGGACGATGACCAGGATCAGGATCAGCAGCGGGAACGCCTGGAAGCCGTCCACCACGCGCATGATCGGCTCGGCGTAGCGGTTGCGGGTGCCGGCGAGCAGGCCCAGCAGCGTCCCGGCGACCAGGGCGATCACCGTGCCGCCCAGGGCGATCGGCAGGTCGGCGGCGCCGGCGGCCAGGGTGCGGACGAACACGTCCCGCCCGTTCTCGTCGGTGCCGAACCAGTGGTCGGCGGACGGGCCCTGCAGTACGGCGTCGACGTCCACGGCGTCGGTGTCGGCCCACAGGCGCGCGGCGAGCGCGGAGGTGAACAGCACGACGAGCATGGCCAGCCCGATCCATACTCCGAGCAGCCGCCGGGCCCGGCGTCCGCCCGGCTGGCGCTGGGAGTCCGGCCCGGGGCCGGTTCCTTCGCGGCCGGACGTCTCCGCGGGTTCCACGGCGACCGCGTCCGGCGTGCCGCCGATCTCGGCTTTCATCGCGTCTCCCTTGGTCACGAGGTCGCCCGGACTCTCGGGTCGAGGAGCAGGATCATGATGTCGATGAGCAGGAACAGCACCACGGTGATGCCGCCGAACACCAGCACCAGGCCCTGCACCACGGGCAGGTCGAGCTTGAAGATGGAGTCGACGCCGAACGCGGCGGCGCCGTCCAGGCTGAAGATCTTCTGCATGATCGCGTTGCCGCCGATCAGCGCCCCGGACACGATCGCGATCGTGGTGAGGATCGCGGTCCGCGAGACGGTCAGCGCCGAGGAGAACACCCGCCGGGACGGCAGGCCGAGTGCGCGGGCGTACTCGACCTGCGGCGAGGCCAGCACCGAGGCGAGCGAGGACCGGGTGACCTTGGCGAACACCGCCGACAGCACCAGCCCGAAGCTCACCACCGGCAGCACCAGCTGCGCGGCGGCGGCCCGGAACGCCGCCCAGTCCCCGGCCGGGATCGCGTCCAGGGCCACCACGCCGGTGATCCGCGGTGGCGCGCTCTGGGTGAGCTCGATCTGGCCGACCGGGGCGGGCAGCAGCCGCAGCTGGAAGAACAGCACGAAGATCAGCACGAGCGCGAGCACGAACTCGGGGACCGACTGCAGCAGCGTCACCACGCCCCGTCCCGTCCGGTCCGGCCAGCCGCCGCGGTACCAGGCGCCGGCGGCGCCGATCCCGACCCCGGCGGCGACCGCGACGATCAGCGCGAGCACGCCGACGGTGGCGTCCAGCGGCAGCCGGGCCATCAGCTCCTCCCCGACGGGCTGCCGGGTGAAGTAGGACGTGCCGAGGTCGCCGCGGACCAGGCCGCCGAGGAAGCTCAGGTACTGGTCCCACAGGCCGCGGTCCAGCCCGAGTTCCCGTTCGGTGGCGGCGATGGCCTCCGGGGTGGCGTGCTCGCCGGCGACCGACGCCGCGGCGTTGGTCCCCGAGAGCCTGATCATCCAGAAGGCCAGGGTGGCGACCGCGAACAGCGACACCGGGATGGCGACCAGCCGTCCGGCGATCATCTTGAGGGGGATACGACGCATCGTGACTCGTTCCTACGCTGGGGCGCCGGCCGCGCTCAGCCGCAGCTGGCGCGGGCCTTGGTGTAGCTGTTGCCGAATCCAGTGCTGGGGACGTCGGTGACGCACTTGTTGCGCACGTTCACCCCCGACCGGTCGACCAGGTAGACGGCGGGCTGCTGCTCGGCGATGAGGCCGGCCAGCTCGGTGGTCTTGTTCTTGGTCTCCTCGGCGCTCAGCCCGCCGGCCTGAAGGTCGTCGGCGAGGCCGTCGAGCTTCTCGTCGCAGAACCCCATGTAGTTCTGCAGGCCGTCGCACGCCAGCGACAGCCAGGCCGAGTAGCCGGGGTTGCCGGCCGCCGGGCCTTCGGCCATCAGGAACGCCTGGTGCTTCTTGTCCAGCCCGTCGGCCTTGTACTGCACCGCGGACGGCACGTTCTTGATCTTGACGTTGACGCCGACGGCCTTGAGCTGCTGCTGGATCAGCACGGCCAGGTTGTCGGCGTACGCGCCGGGCTGGGACTCCGAGACGCTCAGCGTGAACGAGAACCCGTCGCCGACGCCCGCCTCGGACAGCAGCTTCTTGGCGCGGGCCACGTCGTGCTTGTAGTTGTCGCCCTCGCCGAACTGGCCGTAAGCCTGGGAGAGGCCGCCCTGCGCCGGCTTGGCGAAGCCCCGGTACACGGCGGTCTGGATGGCCGTCCGGTTCAGCGCGACGGAGATCGCCTGGCGCACCTTGGTCTTGCCCAGCACCGGGTCCTCGGCGTTGAGGCCGAGCCAGTCGCGGCCGGGGTTGGGGCAGGTGACCAGGTTGACGGCGCCGGACTCCTTCAGGCTCTCCATCTGCGTGTAGTCGAGACCGATGGTCTCGGCGGCCTGGCCGGTACGCACGAGCTGGATGCGGGACGAGGCTTCGGGGACCGTGCGCAGCACGATCTTCTCGAGGTTCCCGCGCTCGCCCGTGAAGTTGGGGTTCTTGCCGAACGTCAGCTGCTGCGAGCTGAACTCGGTGAGCGTCCACGGGCCGAAGTCGGCGGTGTGGTCGGTGAGGTATTTGGTCGCCCACGGGTCGTCGCCGGTGGCGTGCTTCTTCGCCGTCGTGCTGTCCAGGATCAGCCCGGAGTTGCCCGCGAGGGTGTAGGGGGCGAGTTCGCTGCGCTTCTCCAGGTTCAGCGTGAACTTGGTCGGGCTGTGCACGGTGATCGTCTTGTCGGGGTCGAAGCCGCCCACGGTGAACCACAGGGTCTTGCCCGAGGCGTCGATGGCCTTCAGCCGTTCGATCGACCACTGGACGTCCGCCGAGGTCAGCACGTTGCCGTCGGCCGACTTCACGCCCTCGCGCAGGGTGATGTCGATGCCCTTGCCGTCATCGGTGACCGACCACGACGACACCAGCGGCGACTCGGGGGCGATCTTCGGCGGGACGCCGGGTGTGCAGGCGCCGGGGGCCTGCCCGGAGGTGTCCAGCTCCAGCAGCCGGCTGTGCATGACGTCGCCGACGATCTTGGACGCCTCGCTGGAGTACTTGGCCCGGTCGACGCCCTGGAAGTCCTGCGGCAGCACGTAGACGTAGGCGCCGCCGGCGGAGGAGCCGGTGCTGCCGGAGCTGCAGGCGACCAGCCCGGCCGCCAGGAGGGGGAGGGTCGCGGCGGCGGCCAGCCGCCGGATGGCGTTACCTGCCATGGTGTGCTCCTGAATCGTGCGGGTGGGGGGTGGTGGTGCGGTCCTTGGCGCGCAGGGCCTCCAGGTAGCCGAAGGCGTTGGGCAGGTCGGTGACGACCGTCCCGTGCGCGGGGGCGATCACCGTGGGGGACGTGTGCTCGACCAGCCGCAGGAACCGCTGGATCGTGTCCTCAATGTCGAGCAGTTCCAGGCCGCTGACGATCTCGGTCATCGGCGCGTAGGTGGCGGCGTCCGGGGTGAACCCGCGGTCCTCGGTGGTGAAGCCGCAGGCGTCCTGGCTGTGCCAGTGGAAGAAGGCGAACCCGTCGGCGGGGAACAGCGTCCGCGAGCCGTGGTCGAAGCCCCAGACCGTGTTGGGCAGGTCCTTGAACAGCGCCTCGACGATCTCGAACTCGCGCCCGCCGCCCAGGTCGAGCCGCTCTCCCGGGCGCATCTCGCGGTACGCGCCGTCCGGGATCTCGGGGTGGTAGAGGAAGTAGTCGCGGGTGTCGCCGACCACGGTGAGCCCCGGCCACCTGCGGTGCAGCAGCGTGAGGGACCCGCCGTGCGGGATCTCCGGATGGGTCGGCATCACGTAGTCGAGAGGCCGGCCGCCGAGCGCCTTCTCCACCGCCGCGGAGAATCCGGGCCACAGCGCCGGATGGCCGGTGTCGACGAGGAGGGTCTTCTCCTCGCCTAGGACGAGGTAGCTGTTGAGGGCGGAGTGGGCGAGGTCGGGCTTGGCGCGGTCCATGAACAGCGCCGAGCAGCCGCCGATCCAGGACACGCCGTCGGCGATCGGGCGCGGGAAGCGCTCGTGGACGAAGTACGTGCCGTACACGTCGAGGAGGTCGTCGAGTTCCATGCGGAGTCCCTGGGGGGTCGCTAGGGGCTGGGGGTCGCTAGGGGCTGGTCGGGAGGGTGCCGGTCAGGACGCGGCGGGCGTGGGACAGGTGGCGGCGCACCGCGTCCGGGCCTTCGATGACGCAGCCGTGGAAGGGGGCGAGCCGGTCGATCTCGCGGCCCTCGAAGACGGCGTCGAGGTCGTCGAGCAGCGGGCCGGGGTCGGCGTCGCGCATCCAGTAGAAGCGGGCGAAGACATGGTCGCGGACCTGCTCGAACGTGATGCCGGAGCCGTCGGAGACCGGCCGGGCGCCCGGCGTCGCGAGGGGGACCTCGCCGAAGAAGTCGCTGGGGAACAGCGTCCGCGTCGTCCGGTCGTACAACCAGGCGAAGCCGAGCGTGGTGAGCCGGGTGTGCAGCAGCTCCAGCCGCCCGTCGCCGAAGCCGACCGTGGAGGGCCGGTCGCTCTCCAGGTTGATCTCCCGCGCGGCGCCCTCCGGCATCATGAACACGATCTCGGTGTCGGGGACCGCGCCGCCGAACCCGTCGTGCTCGAACCAGCGCAGCAGGTGCCCGGCCCCGGCGAACCACATCCGGCGGACGCCGAACTCCGACACCACCGCGGCCAGGTTGCCGATCTCGTCGGCCTCGTTGCGGTCGGCGTAGACCTCCAGCTCGCGGCCGTCCAGCAGGCCGCGGATCTGGTCGAGGACGAGCCGCTGGTGCAGCCGGACCCCGGTACCGATCAGCAGCGCGCGGCCGGGTTCGAGCAGCAGGTAGCAGCCGATCGGCTCGTGGCCGGACGCGCCGGGCGCGCGCCAGCTCAGCCGCCCGTCGATGGGCACGACTCCGCCGAGCCGGTACAGGTGGCCTGGGACGATCTCGGTCGCGTTCATGATCTCGGTCGCGTTCATCGGGCGGCTCCCTGACCGGCCGGCTCCAGGCCGCTCGGCCCGGAGATGCTGTGCTGGTTCTCTTCGATGACCCGCAGCGCGTCCTCGGTCACCTCGGCCAGGTCGCCGCCGCTGAGCGGGGCGCCGTGTGCCGAGCACACCGTCCGGACGGGGTGCCTCTCGGTGAGTTCGCGGTAGCGGGCGACGCCGGGTGCCATGCGGTGGTAGCGCATCCCGACGAAGGGGAGGGCGTAGCGCCGTATCCCGTGCTCGGGGGCGTCCTGCGGGACCTCGCCGGGGAGGAGCCCGCACACGTCGGGGGAATGGTCGTGGATGTAGCCGAGCCCGTCGGAGGTGAACAGCGTCCGGCCGCGCGTCTCGTACGCCCAGAGGGTGCCCGACAGGTCGTACCAGACCGGGTCGAGGAACATCAGGCTCGTGCCGCCCAGGTCGATGGAGTCGCCGCCGCGCGTGCGCCGCAGCCGCTCCGGGGCGATCTCGGGGAAGTAGAGGTGGTATTCGCGGGTGTCGCCGACCGCGACCGCGTCCGGGTAGCGGGCCAGCAGCCGACCGAGGTTGCCCGCGTGCGGGATCTCGTGGTGGGTGGGGAAGACGTAGTCCAGCGGCCGGTCCCCGAGGCACGCGTCGAGCTGGTCGCGGATGCCGTCCCACTGGGCGTAGTGGCCGGTGTCGATCAGCACGGTCTTGTCGGTGCCGGCCACCAGGTAGGTGGACAGGTGCTCGTGGGTGGTGGCGCCCTTGCGGGTGGGCCAGGCACCCGAGTCCGAGCAGCCGCCCAGCCAGTGGAGCCCGGGGGCGAACTCCCTGGGCAGCTTGGCGGAGACCGGGTACGCCGTCCGGGGCGGCGCCGGGTCCGCGGTGGGGTTCTCGTTCATCGTGCTTGCCGCCGTCCTGCCGGTTGCGGGGTGGTGAGCGCGGCCAGTGCCGCGCGGGTGTCGTCGAGTGCGCGCCGGACGGTCGCGGCGCCGCTGATCACCTGGCCGTGGACAGGCGCGATCCGCTCCACGTCGTAGGCGGTGACCGTCCGCTCGAACGCCTCCAGGACGTCCGGTGCGGTGGCGCCGGGCAGCCAGTTGACGCGGTGCGGGATCTCCGCCGCGACCTCGGCTGCCTCGGGTAGGTCGTCCGGCCGGTCGGCCACCACCGGGCCGGTCGCGGAGCGCGCGTGCACCCAGCCGAAGAAGTCGCTGGTGAACAGGGTCCTGGTGGACTCCTCGTAGGCCCACTGGGTCAGGAACATCTCCTTGACCGGGGCGTCCATCCAGTGCAGGCGGACCCCGCCGGAGAACGCGGTGGACGTCCCGTTCGGCGCGAGGACGATCTCGCGGCGGCCCAGGAAGCCACGGCCGTCGGCGTCCCCGATCCATTCGAGGATCCCGCCGCCGCCTCCGAACAGGAGGCGCGCGTCGTCGCGGAGGTCGAGCAGCGGGCCGAGGTTGCCGACGCAGTCGAACTCGTTGCGGGTCGGGAAGATCCACAGCGACCGCCCGCCGTCCACCTGTTCCCGCGCCGCCGCCATGACCTGGGGACGGACGATCGCGGGACCGGTGTCGAGGAAGATCGCCTCGTCCGGGGTGGTGAGCAGGTAGCAGTTGAGCGGCTCGTGCACTCCGGGGCCGCCGGGCGTCCAGGTCAGGTCGCGGGCCGGGACGGTGGCGCCGATCCGGTAGAGCGTGCCGGGAACCAGCTCGGTGACCTCGGTCATTCCGCCTCCACGTTCGCGTCCTGCCGGGCGCTGGTGAGCATGGACGTGCGCAGGAGGTGGTCGCGGGCCTTGGCGGGGTCGGCGGCGACCGAGCGCATGTGCTCGTGCTGGCGGGCCCGCTCCCCGGCGTCCGTCTCCTTCAGGACCTCCCGGTTGCGGTGGGTCACCACGCGGACGTAGTCGTGCGCCACGGCGCGCCGCGTCTCCTCGTACCGCTCCAGTGGCCCGGTGTCACCGCGCTCGGCGGCCAGGATCGCCGCGGCCGCGGCCGCCGCGTCGTGGATGCCGCTGTTCATGCCCATGCCGCCCAGAGGGTTGTTGATGTGCGCCGCGTCGCCCGCCAGCAGCACCCGTCCCGCGCGGAACCGGTCGGCCACCCGCTGGTGGACGCGGTAGATGCGGCTGTGCGCCACCTCGTACGGGCGGGGCAGCGGCACGATCGCCTGCAACCGCCGCTGGGTCTCGGCGGGCCGCAGCGCCGTGGCGGCGGCCTCCTCGCTCGGCGGGATCGGGAACAGGGCGCGCCAGTGCAGCGGTGTCTTCAGCAGCACCAGCCATTCGACCGGGTCGGAGATGTAGTTGACGGTCGCGATGCCCGGGATCAGCGAGGCGAAGTCCTCGGTGGTGGACACCACCAGGAAGTGCTCGGGGTAGGTGATCCCGTCGAAGGCGATGCCGAGGGACTCGCGGATCGCGCTGCGCGCCCCGTCCGCGGCGATGACCCAGCGGGCGCGGACCGTCGTGCCCGGCCCGACCGACAGCGTGACGCCGTCGTTTCCGGCCCTGCCGCCTCCGGCCCCGTCGCCTCCGGGCTCGACCGCGGTGACCTCCGCGCCCGTCGCCATCGTGACGTTCGGCAGCGCGCTCAGCTCCGCCTGGATGATCTTGACGAGGTTCCGCTGCTCGCTCTGCAGCCGGTACGGGAAGGAGGTGTCACCGGCGATGCTGGCGAGGTCGAAGTGGGCGATCACCCCCTCGGACCGGTCGCGGTACTGGAAGGTGTCGGAGACCAGCCCGACCTCGTGCAGCCGTCCGGCCACGCCGAGCTCGTCGAGGATCTCCAGGGTGGGCGGGTGGAAGGTGGACGCCCTCGACTCGCTCGGGTCCTTCGACGGCCGGACCTCCCGTTCGAGGACCAGCACCCGCAGGCCGGCCCGTGCCAGCGTGAGCGCCGCCGTGGCGCCGACCGGCCCGAAGCCTGCCACGGCCACGTCGTACCCGCCGGGGTCGTCGGGCACGCCGAGACCGTTGGGGCCGAGATTCACGGATCCTCCATCTAGCTAGCAGCTCTCACACTGCGGGAACCGTTAACTCGGCATGTGAGAATGGACGGTAGACGGCGATCATGGGTCCGTCAATACCCGAATGACTCAGAGCAGCCCGGATTAACCCAGGGTCGACGAAGAGGGACGGCCGGAAATGCCGTCGTCACCGCGCCGGAACATCCCATGCCCGGGGCGGTTCGGAGTGGACGGCGCTATGGACGGCGCTGCGGACGGCGCTCAGGCGCCGGGAGAGTCGCCCTTCTCCAGATCGGCGGAGATCTCGGCGGCGCCGGACACGAGCAGGTCGATGACCCGAGTGCGGTCGGACTGCTGGAGGCGGAACAGCGGGCCGGCGACGCCGATCGCGGCCACGGGCTCGCCCTGCCTGCGGATCAGCGCGGACGCGCCCCAGATGCCCTCGTCCACCTCGCCGAAGCTCTCCACCCAGCCGGTGCGGGCCACGGCGTCCACGTCGGACTCGATCTGCTCGCGCTCGGCGGGCGCCAGGTCGGTCACCGACTCCAGGTAGCGGCGCCGCTCGGCGTCCGGCATCGCGGCCAGCAGCACCCGCGCCGCCGACCCGCGGTGCAGGGTCATCGGCTGGCCCGGATCGAACTGCAGCCGCACCGGGTGCGACGACTCGACCCGGTCGATGCACATCGCGCTCCAGCCGACCCGCTTGACGAGCAGCGTCGTCTCGCCGCCGGCCGAGGCGACCGAGTCCAGTACCGGGCGCGCGATGCTCTCCAGCGTGTCGCCCGCGGCGCGGGCCGCCCGCGCCAGCCCGACGAACAGCCAGGTCAGCCGGTACTCGCCGGGCCCCACGTCCTCGATCATTCCGGTGTCGCGCAACACTGAGAGGTAGCGGTACACCGAGCTGATCGGCATGTCGAGGGAGCGCGCCAGCTCGGCGGCCGAACGGGTGTGCTGGCGCTCGTTGAACGCCAGCAGCAGGTGCAGCATCTTGCGCGAGCTCTCCGCACCGCTACGCCGCCTCTCCGTGCCCGATCCAGGCGAGGACGCGGACGTGGACGGTGTCCGGGGCACGGGGCCTCCTCTAGGTGGTGGGGTCCTATGGAGTCTGGCGGAGACGTGAATACGAACGCCAGCGGATCGGGAACCCGGACGTTCCACCGGAACGGCGAGACCCTTGACCGGCCGAACCGGGTTCGCTTACGATCTCACATCGTACAAACAATGCTCTCACATTGCGGGAACCACTGCATCGGCAACCACTGCATCGGCCCTGCTTCCCGAAGGAAACGCATCGATGTCGCGACACATCGTCGTCCTCCCGAACGTCCTCCTCCCGAACGTCCCCCAGCTTCCCGCCGCGCCATGAGCAGGCAGGGGTATCCCGCAGACCGGCTGCGGGCGCGGATCGCGGCTGCCGGGCCGCCCGTTCCGGCGGCCGGTTGCTTCGACGCGCTGAGCGCCCGGCTGGCCGCCGACGCGGGCTTCGGGGCCGTCCACCTGTCCGGCGCGGCCGTCGGCGCGGCTGTGTTCGGCCTGCCCGACCTGGGCTTCGCCGGCGCCACCGACATGGTCGAGGCGCTGCACCGGGTCCGGGCCGGGGCGGGCCCGGACGTGCCGATCGTCGCGGACGCCGACACCGGCTACGGCGACGCCCTCCAGGCGGCCGAGACCGCGCGCCGGTACGAGACGGCCGGGGCGGCGGCGCTGCACCTGGAGGACCAGGTGCTGCCGAAGCGGTGCGGGCACATGGCGGGAAAGCGGCTGGTCCCGGTGGCGGAGGCGGCGGCGCGGATCGCCGCGGCGGCCGATGCCAGGCAGCGGCTGCTGGTGATCGCGCGGACCGACGCGCTGTCGGTCGCCGGGATGCCGGAGACCCTGGTGCGGGTGGCCGCCTACGCCGCGGCCGGGGCGGACGCGATCTTCGTCGAGGGGGCACGCGACCGCGCGGCGTTCGAGGCGATCCGGGAGGCGGCGGGGAGCCTGCCGCTGGTGGTCAACTACTCCGAGGCGGGGGCCGCGCCCGAGCCGCCGGCCGTGCTGGCGAAGGCGGGCGTGCGGCTCGCGCTGTACCCGGTGTCGGCGCTGCTCGCCGGGGCGCGGGCGATGCGCGACGCCTACCGCCACGTCCTGGCCGAGAACGCCTTGCCTCCCGGCACCATGCCCTGGTCCGAGCTCAACGGACTGCTCGGCCTGGACGAGCTGACCGAGACCGAGCGCCGCTACCTGCCGCAGCAACCCCAGCCGCAGCAACCCGTGGCGCAGCAACCCGTGGCGCAGCAACCCGTGGCGCAACAACCCGAGGCGCAACAACCCGAGCCGCCGCACCCCAAGGAGCCCGCATGACCACCGTGCTAGCACCGCGCGCCGCGTTCGGTGTGATCGTCCCGTCCACGAACACCGTGGTGGAGGACGAGTACTACCGGTTCCGGGCGCCGGGGGTGTCGTTCCACTCGGGGCGGATCATGATCCGCAACGCGGCGCTGGACAGCGACGAGACCTTCGCCGCGTTCCTCGAAGACCTGCGCGGGCAGCTCGCCGCCGCTGTGGAGTCGGTGCTGACCTGCGAGCCCGACTACCTGATCATGGGGATGAGCGCGGAGACCTTCTGGGGCGGCACGGACGGGAACGCCGAGTTCGAGAAGTGGATCCGGGAGCTGTCCGGGCTGGAGCTGTCGACCGGCGCGTCGGCGTGCCATGCCGCGCTGAGCAAGCTCGGCGTGCGCCGGATAGGCGTGATCACGCCCTACCAGCCGGTGGCGGACGAGCAGGTCCACGCGTTCTTCACCGAGCTGGGGTACGAGGTGGCCGCCGTGCACGGGCTGAAGTGCGACTCGGCGACCTCGATCGCGGACGTGCGGCCGGAGGAGATCCGCGCCGCGTTCGCCGCCGTGGACGGTCCGGACGTCGACGCGCTCGTCCAGGCCGGGACGAACCTGCCGGTGATCGGCGTCGCCGACGAACTGGAGCGCGAGCTGGACAAGCCGGTGATCCCGATCAACGCGGCCACGCTGTGGCACGCCTACCGCGCCAACGGCATCGACGACCGGATCGAGGGCGCCGGGCGCCTGCTCTCCACGCTCTGACCCTTCCCGGTTCTCAGGGGCCGGTTCTCAAGGTCCGGTTATCGAGGGCCCGTACGAAAGGAGTGCCTCCATGGCAACGGTCCGGGTGGCGGCCGCGCAGTTCTTCTCCGGTACCGACGTCGGCGCCAACCTCGCCCTCTGCCGCGACTACCTGCGGCGGGCGGCGGGCGAGGGCGCGCGGCTGGTCGTCCTGCCCGAGAACGCCAACCGCGTCCGCGACCACGCCGACCGGTGGGAGTGCTGGGCGCACAGCGAGGACCTCGACGGCGCGTTCGTCACGGGGCTGCGGGAGACGGCCCGGGAACTCGGCGTGTACGTCGCGGCGGGCGTGGACCTGCGCGCCGCCGGCGCGCCGGCCGTCCACATCGCCTCGGTGCTGATCGGACCGGACGGCGAGATCATCGGCGTGCACCGCAAGCACGTCCTGTGGGACTACGAGTACACGCTGTTCGAGGCGGGCGACGAGCCGTACGAGGTGTTCGACACCGAGATCGGCAGGATCGGGCTGCTGCTGTGCGCGGACGGGATCGTCCCGGAGACCCCGCGTGCGCTCGCGCTGCTCGGGGCGCAGGTCCTGTGCAACTCCCTGAACTCCAGGGGGCCGGACGAGCACCGTGTCCACGTCCCGCTGCGTTCGATGGAGAACGGGGTGTTCCACGTCGCGGCCAACACGGTCGGCGGCCCGGAGCTGGAATGGCCGTGGATGGGCGGCAGCCAGGTCGTCGCCCCGGACGGTACGAGGCTCGCCGACGCGGGCGAGCTGGAGCCGGGCCTGGCCATCGCCGACATCGACCCCGAACAGGCCGCCGACAAGCGGATGCCGGGCGTCGCCGACCTGTTCGCGTGGCGGCGTCCCGAGCTGTACGGGGTGCTGACCCGGCCGCTGGGCGAGGTGCCGGCCGCCGCGATGTACGGCCCGAGCGACCGGCCGCCCCGGCTCGTCCCGACCGCGCTCATGCAGGTCAGCTACTTCCGCGGCACCGAGTGGACGATCCGCCGCGGCCTTGGCCAGATCGCGCACGCGGGACGGCAGGGTGCGCGTCTCGGCGTGCTGCCCGAGCTGTTCTGCTTCGCCGACGGCGAGGTCGCGGCGGACCCGGCCGCCGCCGCGGAACTCTCCCGCAGCGTCCTCGCCCGCATCTCGGACGCGTGCGCGGAGGCCAAGATCTACGTCGCGGCCAACCTGGTCGAACGGGACGGGCAGGACTGGCAGGGCGGGCAAGGCGAGCAGGACGGGCAAGACG
>NZ_SMKK01000554.1 GCF_004348425.1 Actinomadura sp. 7K507 | reverse complement strand
CCACCCCCACACCGTCACCGACCAACTCGACGGCACCACCTACACCTGGCACCAGTCGAACTACGTCCGTCTCGACCCGCGCGTCAAGCCCGCGCACATCCTGACGTTCGAGCGCACCGGTGTACCTGTGCGGGCTGATGAGAACCGCGCCGCTGAAAGCAAGGCCGTAAAGAGCAGGGCTGCGAAGAGCGGGGCCGCAAAGGACGGAGCCGCAAAGGACGGAGCTGCAAAGGACGGGGCCGCGAAGAGCGGGGCCGGGAAAAGCAGGGCCGCCCGGGCGAACGGGACGGTCGCGAAATCGCGCCGGAGTTCACCGCGGGCGGCCGCTGCGGACGGTCACCGCTCGAACGGCAGTTGAGTCAGGCCGGTTCGGTGCCGAGCATGCGGTCCTCGATGGAGCGGCAGCCGGTGAAGACCGAGCCCAGGCCCTCGCGGTCGATGATCCGGCGGAGCTTGGCGGGCAGCGCCGGCAGCGCCAGGCAGCCGCCCTCGGCGGCGACGCGCCAGCGGATGCCGAGCAGGATCGGCAGCGGGTCGCTGCGGACGCCGAGCCGGTCGTGCATCCGCACCATCAGATGCCGCAGGTTGCCCTCGACGAGCCTGGTCAGCGTGTCGCCGAGCCGCGGCACCGTGACGTCGTCGAGCACCCCGGACAGGTGGACGACCGTGTGGTCGCCGTCCCCGGCCGCCGTCGTGGTGATCATGAGTTCGGAC
>NZ_SMKK01000553.1 GCF_004348425.1 Actinomadura sp. 7K507 | reverse complement strand
GAGGTAGGGGCCCCGGTTGTAGGACCTGTGCCAGTTGCCGTCGTTCATGAGCCTGCGTGCCAGGGGCAGCGACAGGCCGCTCAGGCCCACGGTGTCGGCGTGGAATCCATCGCCCTTCTGGGTGATCTCGCGGTCGGAGAACCGGAACCAGACGCGGGTCTCGTCGAAAAGGTCGTGGTCTTCGACCTCGATGGCCATCGCCTTGACGGCGATCTCGAGCGCGCGTGCTCGCAAGTCTTGCGGGATCCATCCGATGTCGACACCGGGGATGTCGGCGTCCTCGACGCGCGCCCGTTCCCGGGCGGTGGGTGGCGGGCCCTGATGGGCGTGGCGGCTGGTGCGCCGTTCGAGGATCCGGTCGAAGAGCGGGTCGACGTCGAGGCCGGGGGCGCTCACCAGCCGGATCGTGGCGGTCGGCTTGGTTCCGAATTCGGGGATCGGCATCTCGCCGCCGGGCAGGACGTCGATCTCGGTCCGGTATCCGAGATCGGTGGCGGCGATGGCGGTCATCTCGATGAGGGTGCCGTGACTGATGTGCACCTGCCGGCCGTGAGGGTCGGTGTAGGGGAGCATCCGGTCCGGGTCGAAGAACAGCTGCGCTTCGGTATCGGAGAAGAGCTCGATGCGCCACGGCTGGGTGTTGTGCGCGCTGGGCGCGGTGACCCCGTAGCGGAGAGCCGCGACGATCGGCGGATCGTCGGGGCGCGAATCCGAGAGCGGCCGTCGGCGGGTGTCGCCGGTCCGGTGGATGGATCTAGGCATG
>NZ_SMKK01000552.1 GCF_004348425.1 Actinomadura sp. 7K507 | reverse complement strand
GCCAGCCGCGGTTGGTGGGGAATTCGCCGATGGCGTCGCGTTCCTGGGTGACCAGGTTCCATAGTTGCTGCGGGGTGGTGACGCCGCCGGGGTAGCGGCATCCCATCCCCACGATCGCAATCGGCTCGTCCGTGGCTGTCGCCCTCACGCTCACGGATGTGCTCGCGAGCGTCTCGAGGACCGTTCTCCTCAGCTCCTGGGCGAGCGCCTGCGGTGTGGGGTGGTCGAAGACGAGGGTTGCGGGCAGGCGACGCCCGGTGGCGCCGGCGAGACGGTTGCGCAGTTCGATGGCGGTGAGGGAGTCGAACCCGAGCTCGTTGAACTGCCGGTCTGCGTCGATCCCGTCGGGGCTGGTGTGGCCGAGAACGGCGGCGATGCTGCTCCGGACCAGGTCGACAAGGTGTTCCTGCTGCTGATCAGGGGTCAGCGTGCCCAAGTGATCGGCCAAGCTCGCGCTACTGCCGGCGCTGGGACGGTGCGCACCGCCGACGAGTGACCTCAGGAGCGGCGGAGGCGGGACGCTGATACCGCGCGCGCTGATCGGGACGGCGATCAGGTGAGGCAGGGGTGTGGCAAGGGCCGCGTCGAGGAGTTCGAGGCCCTGCTCGTCGGTGATGGGGGTCATGCCACTGCGGGTCAGGCGGTTGCGGTCGGTGTCGGTGAGGTGGCCGGTCATGCCGGTGTCCTGCTGCCAGTAGCCCCATCCGATGGATTGGGCGGGCAGGCCCTCGGCTTGCCGGTGTGCGGCGAGGGTGTCGAGGAAGTGG
>NZ_SMKK01000551.1 GCF_004348425.1 Actinomadura sp. 7K507 | reverse complement strand
CGACGTCTGCGGGGGTCAGGCGGGCGCTGGCCAGCGCGTCCTGGATGACCCGCTGCTGGGACGGCCCGTTCGGCGCCGTCAGCCCGTTGCTGGCGCCGTCCTGGTTGACCGCCGAGCCGCGCACGATCGCCAGAACCGGGTGGCCGTTGCGCTGCGCGTCCGAGAGCCGCTCCACCAAGAGGAGCCCGACGCCTTCGCCCCAGCCGGTGCCGTCGGCCGCCGCCGCGAAGGGCTTGCAGCGGCCATCGCGCGCCAGGCCCCGCTGCCGCGAGAACACGACGAACGCACCCGGGCTGGACATGACGGTGGCGCCGCCCGCGAGCGCGAGATCGCACTCTCCCTGCCGGAGGGATTGGCAGGCCAGGTGGAGGGCGACGAGGGAGGAGGAGCAGGCGGTGTCGATGGTGAGGGCGGGTCCTTCGAGACCGAGTGAATACGCGATGCGTCCCGAAGCCACACTGATCGAGGAGCCGGTTCCCGTGTAGCTCTCTGACGCGCTGGACAGTTCCGGGAGCCCGGAGCTGTAGTCCTGCGAGGAGATGCCGGCGAAGATGCCGGTGCGAGTGCCGTGGAGGGCGGCCGGGTCGATGTGGGCGCTCTCGATGGTCTCCCAGGCGGTTTCGAGGAGGAGTCGCTGCTGGGGGTCGGTGGCTTGGGCTTCGCGGGGGCTGATGTTGAAGAAGTCGGCGTCGAAGCGGTCGGCGTCGTAGATGAAGCCGCCCTCGCGGGCATAGGTGGTCCCCGGCTGATCCGGATCCGGGTTGAAGAGGTCGGCGAC
>NZ_SMKK01000550.1 GCF_004348425.1 Actinomadura sp. 7K507 | reverse complement strand
CGGACTACGTCGCCACGTTCGACCACCGCAAGCGGTGCTGCCTCTACCTGTCGTACTACGCCTACGGCGACACCCGTAAGCGGGGGATGGCCCTGCTGCGCTTCAAACAGGCCTACGAGGCGGCGGGGCTCGTCCTGGACGACGGGGAACTGCCCGACCATCTGGCCGTGGTGCTGGAGTTCGCCGCGACCGGAGACCTCGCGCAAGGGCGGCGGCTGCTGCTGGAGCACCGCGCCGGCCTGGAGCTGCTGCGTCTCGCGCTCACCGAGGCCGCGTCGCCGTGGGCGGCCGTCCTGGAGGCGGTCTCGGCGACACTGCCGCCGCTGACCGGCCGCAACGAGGACGCCGTCGCCCGCCTCATCGCCGAGGGCCCGCCGGAGGAGGAGGTCGGCCTCGCCCCCTACGGGAGCGACGCCGCGGCCTCCGGTCCCGTCTTCCTGCCCGACCCGGTCCTGGAGGCCCGCTCATGACCAGCCACCTGCCCGTCCTCGCCGCGCAGAACGGCGGTGAACCGGGCGTCGGCGGCATCCTGCTGTGGGTCGCCCTGCCCTACGTCACGATCGCGGTGTTCGTCCTCGGGCACATCTGGCGGTACCGCTACGACAAGTTCGGCTGGACGACCCGCTCGTCCCAGCTCTACGAGCGGCGGCTGCTGCGCATCGGCAGCCCCCTGTTCCACTTCGGGATCCTCGTCGTGGCGCTCGGCCACGTCGGCGGGCTGCTGATCCCCGACCGCTGGACCGAAGCCGTCGGCGTCACCGAGCACATGTACCACGTCGTCGCCGTGGTGCTCGGCACCATCGCCGGGTTCTGCACCCT
>NZ_SMKK01000549.1 GCF_004348425.1 Actinomadura sp. 7K507 | reverse complement strand
CACCCATTCCTCCAAGGCCGGCGTCATCGGGCGGCTCGCGGCGGCGCGCGCCGGCGTGCCCCGCATCGTGCACACCTGGCACGGGTTCCCGTTCAACGAGTTCCAGTCATGGGCGCGGCGCACCGCCTACATCCGTCTCGAACGCATCGCCGCGAAGCACACCGACGCGTTCCTCGGGGTCGGCACGGACACGGTGACGACCGCGCTGCGGCTCGGCCTCACGACGCCGGAGCGCGTGCGGCTGTCGTGGCCCGCCGTGGACGTCGACGCGTACGCGGCCGCCCCGGGCGCCAGGGCGCAGGCGCGGCGCCGCCTCGATCTCCCGCTCGGCGTGAAGGTCGTCGGGTCGGTCGGCCGGCTCACCTTCCAGAAGGGCCCGGAGATCTTCGCTAAGGCCGTCGCGCGGCTGCCGGACGACGTGTTCGGCCTGTGGGTCGGCGGCGGCCCCATGGCGGACCGGCTGGCGAAGCTCACCGCCAAGCTCGGCGTCGAGGACCGGATGCGCTGGCTCGGGCACACCGACGACGTCGCCGCGGTCCTGCCCGCGTTCGACCTGATGGCGATGGCGAGCCGCTGGGAGGGCCTGCCCTGCGTGCTGGTCGAGGCGATCGGCGCCGGGATCCCGCTCGTCGCGACGGCCGTACCGTCCAACCAGGACCTCGTCCTGGCGGGCGAGACCGGCCTGCTCGTCCCGCCGGAGGACCCGGAGCGGCTCGCCGGCGCCATCACCGCGATGCTCGACGATCCGGCCGCCGCCGACCGGATGGCCGAGCGCGCCCGCGGCCGTGTCGGCGAGTGGTTCACCCCCGCCCACCTCGGCACGGTGC
>NZ_SMKK01000548.1 GCF_004348425.1 Actinomadura sp. 7K507 | reverse complement strand
CCGCAGCCATCCCCGGCCCTGCCTGTCCAAAAGCCAGCAACCTGCTCACCATCCGCGCCAAGGCCGACTGGCCCACCGTCTCCAGCATCAGCGTCCGGTATCAACAATGAGGGGCGGAGCGGAGTGGGGTGTGATCCGTTTTCACCTGGGGTTTCCTGTAAGGGTTTTGGGCTTTGTTGTGATTGCAGCATGGCGAAGTCGAAACACACCCAGAGCTACTTGGGTTTCAACAGCCTCCCAAGTGCAGGCCCCAGCCGACTACGTGCCTGACATGCCTGACAGCGGAGCAGGCCCACACGCTGGAGAGGCACTTGACAACTGCAGTCAATCCCTGCGGCGGCCGCGACCTGCCCGCTACGCAACCAGCCCCCGAACCGCCCCCGGGACCGGTCACGGCCGCGTCCCCGTCGCGGTGCCCGATGCCGCCGTGCTCATCGCCGTGGCACGGGCGGCCAGCACGTCCAGGACCTCGATGTGCCGGTCGCCGACACTGACATGCAGAGCCAGGTCACCGCCGGTCGCGGTCAGGGTGAAGGTGACGAACGAGCAGCACCCGGTTTCGCGCGCCGCCAGCTCGGCCGCCCGCCCGGCCACATCCGGCTCGGGCCGCATCGCCATCCGCACCCGGCCCGCACCCAGCGGACTGTACGTCGGTCGCCGCCTCGGCGAACAGCGCATCGAACTCAGCCAGCGGGAGTAATTAACGGCTCTGTCCCGTAGTCGGTGGTGACGCTGGGTTTCGTTCATGCGAGCAGGATGCGGTGGCGGAGGAGGTCGAATCCCGCGCGTCCGTGCATCTGCCTCATGAGCCGTTTGGTGTGGGTGTTGACG